>NZ_JBFAPC010000007.1:0-63380 GCF_040675535.1 Patulibacter sp. NPDC049589
GCGGGTATTCCGTCGTAGAAGTTCAGCGTTCGCCGGATCGGGTTCTACTGCGACGATGCGCGCGTGAGGGAACTTGCTTCGCAAATACAGATGCACCGCCCGGTGCGACCGGCGCCGGCGCGACGCCCTCGCAGCGCGAGATCCACGACTGGTTCGGCTCGGACTCGACTGGGGACCACGACGCGTCGTTCGACGACGGTCCCGATCGCCGTGGCCCCGTGGCGGCCGCCGCCGGCGGCCGTGGTCGTGACGACGGACGCGACGACCGGGGGCGCGAAGGGCCCGACGGCGACGGCCTCGTGCCCCTGCGCCCCGCCGGCCGCGTCCCGACCGCGGCCCCGGCGACCGTGCACACCCGCACGGCCCCCGCCCGCCGCGGCGTGTCGCGCATCGCGGCGGTCGTCGTCCTCGTCCCGCTGGTCGTCCTCGTGGCGGCCGCGATCTTCCTCTTCCAGCCCTTCCACGGCGAGGGCAAGGGTGAGATCCGCGTCAAGATCCCGCCCGGATCCTCGGTCGACGACATCGGCCGCCTGCTGAAGGACAAGGGCGTCGTCAGCAACTCGCTGGCGTTCGCGATCCGTGCGCGACTGTCGGGCGACGGGGCGAACCTCAAGGCCGGCACGCTGCGCCTGAAGAAGGGCATGTCCTACGGCTCGGCGCTGACCGCGTTGCAGCAGGACCCGCTGCCGCCGTCGGTCGTCCGCGTGTCGATCCCGGAGGGTCTCTCGCGCAGCGAGGTCGCGTCGTCGATCCGCAAGGGCGGGGTGTCGGGCAGCTACCTGACCGCCAGCGCCAAGTCGCCGGGCTTCGACCCGAAGGACTTCGGCCAGCCCAAGAAGCGCAAGGGCCTCGAGGGCTTCCTCTTCCCGGCAACGTACGAGCTGCAGCGCGGCGGGGCGACGAGCGCCGCGCTCGTCGCGGAGCAGCTGAAGACGTTCCGCGTGAACTTCGACAAGGTCTCGATGACCCGCGCCAAGCGCGCGCAGCTGACGCCCTACGATGTGCTGATCGTGGCGTCGATGATCGAGCGCGAGGTCCGCGTGCCGTCGGAGCGCAAGCTCGTCGCCGCGGTCATCTGGAACCGCCTGAAGGACGACATGCCGCTCGGCATCGACGCGACCACGCGGTACGCGGTCAAGAACTGGACGCGCCCGCTGAAGCAGAGCGAGATCGACAGCAAGACGCCGTACGACACGCGCTACCGCAAGGGCCTGCCGCCGACCCCGATCGGCTCCCCGGGCCTGGCCTCGATCCGCGCGGCCGCGAACCCGTCGCGGGCGAAGTACCTCTACTACGTCGTCAAGCCCTGCGGCGACGGGCGTCACAACTTCGCGACCGACAACGCGCAGTTCCAGAGGGACAGCGCCGCCTACACCGCCGCGCAGAAGCGCGCCGGGGGCGACCCCTCGCCGAAGAACGCCAAGGGCTGCAAGTCGTGACCGGCGGCCGGCGGCCGTCCGCCGCGGCCGCCGACCCCGGTCGCGGCTGGCGGCTGGGGGTCTTCGGCTGGCCGGTCGCCCACAGCCGGTCGCCGGCGATGCACACCGCGGCGCTGGAGTCCCTGGGACTCGGCCATTGGCGCTACGGCGCGCTCCCCGTGCCGCCGGAGCGCATCGACGCCGCCCTCGCGGCGCTGGCGGAGTCCGGCTTCGCGGGCGCCAACGTGACGATCCCGCACAAGCACCACGCGCTGCGCGCGGCGGACGTCCTGACCCCCGCCGCGGCCGAGATCGGCGCCGCGAACACGCTGACCGTCCTCGGCGACGGGACGCTGGAGGCCGACAACACCGACGCGCCGGGCCTGATCGACGTGCTCGGCGAGCCCGCGGCCGGCCGCACGGCGCTCGTCCTCGGCGCGGGCGGCAGCGCCCGCGCGTGCGTCTGGGCGCTCCGCGAGGCCGGCTGCTCCCGCGTGGCCGTCTGGAACCGGACGACCGCCCGGGCGACCGAGCTCGCCGACGATCTCGGCGTCGACGCCGTGACCGACGCGTTCGCCGCGGACCTCCTCGTCAACTGCACGTCGGTCGGCCTGCACGACCCGGCGGAGACGTTCGACCTGCTCCCGGTCGCGCCCGCCGGCCTGGCGGACCACCGCGTCGTCGTCGACCTCGTCTACCGCTCCGGCGGGACGCCGCTGCTGCACGCGGCCGAGGCGGCCGGCACCCGCACGGTCGACGGCCTCGCGATCCTCGTCGCGCAGGGGGCCCGCAGCCTCGAGCGCTGGACGGGCCGACCGGCGCCCCGGGACGTCATGGACGCGGCCGTCCGCCGCGACTGAACGCACGACGCGCTGCTCGGTCCGACCGGACCGCGGACGCATGACCCGCCCGCCGGTCCGTCTCGACCGCGTGCGCGACCCGCCCGTCGATTCGTCTCGACCAAGCGCGCGGCGGACCCACGACGCGCCCGTCGGTCCGTCCGGACGGACTCCCGTGCCCGCGGACCACCACCGGACGCTCTCCTGCACCCACGCCGCCGGGTCGCGCCGTGGCCGCCCGGACACCGCCATCCGGCGGAGTGGATGCACGCCGGATGGCCTGAACGTCCAGGATTCGTGGACGCGAACGCCGCCGCCGGGATCCGCCGATCGTCCGCCTTCAAGCTTCGGAGCCGGTGCCGATCACGCTGCAGATCCGGCGAAAGCTCGTGTCGGGGCGCGACTTGGCCGATACTCGTGGGGAACGTGCTGGATCAACCGTCACTGGGAGCCGAGGAGGAGACCTCCGCCGCCGCGCCGCCGCGCTCGAACGAGCCCGAGCTGCTGCCGCTCGAGCGCGCGCTGTCGTCGCCGCGCCTGGAGCTCTCCGGCCTGCCCCTGACCGAGATCCTCGTCGCCCGCGGTGCCGAGCCCGCGAAGGTCCGGGAGGCGGTCGCCGCGGCGCGGGAGCGCGAGCTGCCGCTGGACCGCGCGGTCGTGGAGCTCGGCGTGTGCACGGGGGACGGCGTCGCCCGCGCCCTCGCGGACCGCTTCGGCCTCGATCACCTCGACCTCGCGCACACCCAGCCGGACCCGTCCGTCACCGGCGTCCTGTCGGCCGACGACGCCCGCGCCTACCAGGCGGTCCCCGTCGCCCGCCTGGGCAGCGAGCTCGTGATCGCGATCGCGGACCCGAGCAACATGCTGATCGCCGAGGACCTGGCAATGCTGACGCGCAGCACCGTGCGGCTCGCCGTCGCGGCGCGCGAGGACGTGCAGGTCCGTCTCGCGTCGCTGACCCACCTCGACGACGCCGTCAAGCGCGCCACCCCCGACGCTCCGACCGACGGCACGGGCGGCCAAGACGAGGCCATCGACGTCCGGTCCGGCAAGGAGGACGCGCCCGTCATCAATCTCGTCAACACGGTGCTCGCGCAGGCGATCGAGCGCCGCGCCTCCGACGTCCACTTCTCGCCGCTCGAGCACGGCATGCGCGTCCGCTTCCGCATCGACGGCGTGCTGAGCGAGACTGCCACGGTCCCCAAGGCGCTGGTCCCCGGGCTCGTCAGCCGGCTGAAGGTCATGGCCGACCTCGACATCGCCGAGCGACGCCGCTCGCAGGACGGACGGGTCAGCATCTCGATCGACGGCCGCGGCGTCGACCTGCGCGCCGTGACGCTGCCGTCGGTCCACGGCGAGGCCGTCGTCCTGCGCATCCTCGACCGCGCCGACGGCGTGATCACGCTCGACCGCCTGGGGATGGGCCTCGAGGACCGCAGCCGCTTCGAGGCCGCGTTCTCCAAGCCCTACGGCGCGATCCTCGCCACCGGCCCGACCGGCTCGGGCAAGAGCACGTCGCTCTACGCGGCGCTCCAGCGCCTGAACACCGCGGACCGGCACATCGTCACGATCGAGGACCCGGTCGAGCGCCAGCTCGACGGCGTCACGCAGGTACAGGTCAACAACCGCGCCGGGGTCACCTTCGCCAACGGGCTGCGCTCGATGATGCGCGCCGACCCCGACGTGATCATGGTCGGCGAGATCCGCGACGCCGAGACCGCCAAGATCGCGGTGGAGTCCGCGCTCACCGGCCACCTGGTGCTCTCGACGCTGCACACCAACGATGCGCCCACGGCCGTCACCCGCCTGCTGGAGATGGGCGTCGAGCCGTTCCTCGTCGCGTCGGCGATCGAGTGCGTCGTCGCCCAGCGTCTCGCGCGGTCGTTGTGCGAGACCTGCAAGCGCCCGGTGCGGATGCCGGCCGAGCTCGTCCGTCAGCAGGGCTTCGAGGTCGACGGCGACGTGGACGTCTTCGAGGCGGTCGGCTGCGGCCGCTGCGGCGACACCGGCTACCGCGGCCGCGTCGGCCTCTACGAGGTCATGGTCGTCGACGAGGAGATGCGCAGCATGATCGTCGAGCGCGCGCCGATCGACCGGATCACCGCCCACGCGGTCGCCTCCGGCATGGTGCGGCTGCGGCAGGACGGCCTGCGCAAGGTCCTGAGCGGCAAGACGTCGTTCGCCGAGATCACGCGCGTCACCGGCGACGCCTGAGGACAGGGGGCCGGGCCCCGCCCCGAGCGTCCCGGACCCGACCGCGTTCCGATGCGGCGAGGCTCGGGGCACCCGGGCCGCCCGCTCCCGACCGCACGAGAGTTGGGCGACGCTGTCCACTGCGGTCCACCGTTCGTCCACCCGGGGTGTCCGGCCTCACCAGGGACGGGGCCACTGGCCGATCGGTTGAGGGCCATGGCGATCCAATTCCACGATCTCGTCCAGGCGATGATCGCCCACGACGCGTCGGACCTCCACCTCACGGCGGAGAGCCCCCCGATGATCCGCGTCCGCGGCTCCCTGGTTCCCGTCCCGGGCATGGAGCTCCTCGACACCGTCGCCTGCCGCGAGCTCGTCTACGGCCTGCTCACGACCCCTCAGCGGCAGAAGCTGGAGACCGAGCGCCAGGTCGACTTCGCCTACCCGATCCCGGGCGTCGCCCGCTTCCGCGTCAACGCGTTCCAGCAGCGCGGCGCGACCGGCGCGGCCCTGCGCCTGATCCCCGACCGCATCCGCACGCTCGCCGAGCTCGGCCTGCCGGACGTCATCGGCGATCTGACCCAGAAGCCCCGCGGTCTCGTCCTCGTCACCGGCCCGACGGGCTCCGGCAAGTCGACGACGCTCGCGGCGATGATCGACAAGATCAACCTCGAGCGCCACGACCACATCCTCACGATCGAGGACCCGATCGAGGTCCTGCACCCGCACAAGGGCTGCATCGTCAACCAGCGCGAGCTGGGGACGGACGCGACGAGCTTCGGCGCGGCGCTCAAGGCGGCCCTCCGCCAGGACCCGGACGTCATCCTCGTCGGCGAGATGCGCGACATCGAGACGATGGGCACCGCCCTGACGGCCGCCGAGACCGGCCACCTCGTCTTCGCGACGCTGCACACCCAGGACGCGCCGCAGACCGTCGACCGCATCATCGACTCGTTCCCCGCCGCCCAGCAGAACCAGGTCCGGATGCAGCTGGCATCGGCCCTGCAGGGCGTCCTCTGCCAGCAGATCCTCCCGACGGCCGACGGCACCGGCCGGCTCTGCGCGATGGAGATCATGATTCCGACGGCCGCGATCCGGAACCTCATCCGCGAGGGCAAGACGCACCAGATCCGCTCGTCGATCCAGACCGGCCAGCGCTACGGCATGCAGACGCTCGAGACGTCGCTCGTCGAGCTCGTGCAGGCCGGCAAGCTCGACCGCTCCGTCGCCGAGCAGCGCGCCAACGAGGTCGGCGACCTCCGCCGCCTGCTGGACAACGCCGGCGAGGACCCCCGTCCGATGTCGCCCGCCCTCGACCCGGCGCAGCGCGAGCTGTCCGCCCTCTAGTCCTCGGAGGACCCGGCCACCATGAGCACCTACTCCTACCTCGCGCTCGAGCCCACGGGCAGCCGCGCCAAGGGCGAGCTCGACGCGGACAACGCCGACGCGGTCTCCGACCTGCTCCGCCAGCGGGGCATGATCCCGCTCTCGGTCGATCTCAAGCGGGCGGCGTGGAACCTCGAGATCAAGCTCTTCGAGCGCGTCAAGGCGCGCGACATGGTCATCTTCTCGCGGCAGTTCGCGACGATGATCTCGTCGGGGATGACGGTGCTCCGGGCGCTGTCGGTCCTGGAGCTGCAGACCGAGAACGACAAGTTCAAGGAGGTCCTGGCTCAGGTCCGCACCGACGTCGAGGGCGGCGCGTCCCTGTCGGAGGCGATGGAGCAGCACCCCCGGGTCTTCAGCCGCCTGTTCGTGGCCCTCGTCCACGCCGGCGAGATCGGCGGCATCCTCGAGGACGCCCTCGAGCGCGCCGCCGACCAGCTCGAGAAGGACGACAAGCTCAGGCGCGCCGTCAAGAGCGCGCTCATCTACCCGAGCGTGGTCATCTCGTTCGCGCTGATCGTGGTGCTGGCGCTCGTGGCGTTCCTCGTCCCGGTGTTCGCCGGCGTGCTGGAGGACTTCAACAGCAAGCTGCCCGCGATCACGCAGATCACCGTGTCGATGAGCGACGCCGTCACGGGCTACTGGTGGGCCGGGCTGATCGTCATCGCCGCCACGGTGTTCGGCGTTCGCCAGTACGTCCGGACGGAGCAGGGGCGTCGCAACAAGGACAAGCTGTTCCTGAAGCTGCCGCTGAAGATCGGGACCATCGTCCAGAAGGTCGCGATCGCCCGCTGGTCCCGCACCTTCGGCACCTTGGCCGCGGCCGGGGTCCCGCTCCTGCACGCCGTCGAGATCACCGGCCGCACCTCGGGCAACAGCGTGATCGAGGACGCGATGGCCGACGTCGCCGAGAGCATCCGTCGCGGCGGCACCATCGCCGCCCCGCTGCGCGAGGCCCCGGTCTTCCCGCCGATGGTCTCCCACATGGTCGGCGTCGGCGAGGAGACGGGCGATCTCGACTCCATGCTGTCCAAGGTCGCGGACTTCTACGAGGACGAGGTCGACGCCGCCGTCAAGGCGCTGATGTCGATCCTCGAGCCGGTCCTGATCGTCGTCATCGGCGCGGCCGTCGGCTTCATCGTGATCTCGATGTACCTGCCGCTGTTCGCGGTCTACGACTCGATCAAGTAGGCGCGACACGCGCCACACGGGAGGATCCGGGGCTGCGTCGCACGCGGCCCCTCGTCGTCCGCGCGAGCCCGGCGGACTAAGCGGACCACGGTCCATATAGGGCCCGGATCTGTCATCATGGGCTCCAGGCGCCGGATCGTCGATCCCGGCCTCGCACCGCAGGAGCACGCCATGGAACTCGGAATCGCCACCTTCGCCGACGTCGGACGCGATCCGTCCACCGGGCGCCTGGTCACGCCGGAGCAGCGCCTCGCGGACCTGCTGGAGGAGGCCGAGCTCGCCGAGCAGGTCGGCCTCGACGTCTTCGGACTGGGGGAGCACCACCGCCCCGACTACGCCGTCTCCGCCCCGGCCGTCGCGCTCGCGGCCATCGCGGCGCGCACCTCGAAGATCCGCCTGACCAGCGCCGTGACGGTCCTCTCGTCGGACGACCCGGTCCGCGTCTTCCAGCAGTTCGCGACGCTCGACCTGCTGTCGCACGGCCGCGCCGAGATCATGGCCGGCCGCGGCAGCTTCACCGAGTCGTTCCCGCTCTTCGGGCAGGACCTCGAGGACTACGACGACCTCTACGAGGAGAAGCTCGGTCTGCTCCTCGAGATCCGTGCGAACGAGCACGTCACGTGGTCGGGCACCCACCGCGCGCCGCTCGAGAACGCCGGGATCTACCCGCGGCCCGTCCAGGACCCGCTGCCGGTGTGGGTCGCCGTCGGCGGCACGCCGCAGTCGGTGGCCCGCGCGGGCCTGCTGGACCTGCCGCTGACGATCGCGATCCTGTCCGGCAGTTTCGACGGTTACGTGCCGCTCGTGGACCTCTACCGCCGGGCGCGGGAGCACGCCGGACTGGACCCGGCCGCCGGCCGGATCGCCATCAACACCCACACCTGGGTGGCTCCGACGTCGAAGCAGGCGGCCGACGAGTTCTGGCCCGCGTACTCGCCGATGATGAACCGCATCGGCCGCGAGCGCGGCTGGCCCCCGATGACGCGCGAGGCGTTCGACGCCCAGCGCTCCGGGCTCAACGCGCTGGGGGTCGGTTCCACCGAGGAGCTGACGGCGAAGATCCTCCACGCCCACGAGCTCTTCGGCAACGACCGGTACATGGGTCAGTTCGCGCTCGGCGCCATGCCGCACGCGCAGGTCCTGAAGGCCATCGAGCTCTTCGGTGCCGAGGTTGCGCCGGCGGTCCGGGCCGAGGTCGCCCGGCGCGCGGCGCCGGCGGCCGTCTGACCCCGAGGGCCGTGGCCTGACCCGGCCGGGGTGGGCGTCGCCCCGGCCTGCCTCGCTGCGACCGATGCCGGCGACGGCTCGGGGCGGCCGGTCGCCCGCGGTGGCGTGGTCGCACCCCTCGCGGACGGACGTTCGGCCGCGGGGTGGAGCGACCCTCCATGTTACCGCTGTACACCGATTTTGTGGTCGATTGCAGGGGAAATCACTGATCGGGTGGACGATCTGACGGAGATTGCGGTCCTGCACCACACGGGTTGCCGGGTGGCGCGATCCCGCTCTCAGCGGGGAGGGTGTCGGGTGCTCCACACGGAGCAGATGAGCCGTGCGACGGGCGCCGAAACGGACGCATCGGGCCTCGGCGACTGGCATACGATCACCCCGATCGACTGGGTGCTCGCCGCCGGACGCTGGGTCCCCGGCTCCCTCGCCATCCGTCACGAATCAAGGAGATCCGGTGCGTACACCGACACTAGGGGCATTCGCCGCCACGGCCGTGATGGCCCTCGCCGTCACGGGCTGTGGCAGCGACGACGACGACAGCACGACGACCAGCGCGAGCACGGGCACGACGGCCGCCGCGACGGCGACCGTCAACGACGCCGCGGTCGCGCTGCTGCCCGCCGAGGTCAAGTCGAAGGGCACGCTCACCGTCGCCGCCGACGCCTCGTACCCGCCGAACGAGTTCTTCGACAAGGACGGCAAGACGATCATCGGGCTCGATCCCGACCTGGCGCAGGCCCTCGGCACGGCGCTCGGCCTGAAGATGGAGGTCAAGAACGCCGGCTTCGACGGCATCATCGCCGGCCTCGCCTCGGGCAAGTACGACCTCGGCATGTCGTCCTTCACCGACAACAAGGAGCGCGAGAAGGTCGTCAACTTCGTGACATACCTGAGCGCCGGCACGTCGTTCTTCGTCAACGCGCAGAAGAACCCCGCCATCACCGATCTCGCCAGCCTCTGTGGCTACAAGGTCGCCGTCGAGAAGGGCACCGTCCAGCTCGACGACGCCACGGCGCAGAGCAAGAAGTGCGGCTCCAAGAAGCTGACCGTGCTGCCGTACCCGGACCAGAACGGCGCCAACCAGGCGCTCGCCTCGGGCCGCGCCGACGTGTCGATGGCCGACTCCCCGGTCGCCGACTACCAGGTGAAGCTGTCCAACGGCCAGCTGAAGCTCGCGGGCACCCCGTACGGCACGGCGCCGTACGGCATCGCGATCCCGAAGAACCTGGACATCACCAAGGCGCTTCAGGCCGCGCTCAAGGGCCTCATCACCGACGGCACCTACCAGAAGATCCTCGACAAGTGGGGCCTCGAGAAGAGCGCCGCGATCGCGGATCCCGTCATCAACGGCGCGCAGGATTAGTCGGTGGCGACCAGCACCCCGCAGCCCGGGGAGGACGCGGGCGACATCAAGGCGGTTCCCGTCCGGCACTACGGCCGCTGGGCCGTGGCCGCGGTGGTGCTGGTCGTCGTCGCGTCGCTCGTCTACTCGGCGGCGAACAACGACCGGTTCAAGTGGGACATCTTCGGGGACTACCTGTTCTCCGACCGCGTCATGCGTGGCCTGTGGCTGACCATGTGGCTGTCGGTCGTGGCGACGGTGATCGGGGTGGTCCTCGGCACGATCCTCGCGGTGATGCGGCTGTCGACGAACCCCGTGCTGAGCACGATCTCGCTCGTCTACATCTGGGCGTTCCGCGGGACCCCGGTGCTCGTTCAGATCTTCCTCTGGGCGTTCATCGGGTCGATCTATCCCGAGATCACCTTCGGCGTGCCGTTCGGCGGGCCGGATCTGATCAGCAGCAACAGCAACGACCTGATCAAGCCGATCACTGCGGCCATCCTCGGCCTCGGCCTGAACTTCGCGGCGTACCAGGCCGAGATCGTCCGCGCCGGGCTGCTCTCGGTCGACGAGGGCCAGGTCGAGGCCGCCAAGGCGCTCGGCATGACGGGCGCGAACACGATGCGCCGGATCGTGCTGCCTCAGGCGATGCGCGTGATCATCCCGCCGACCGGCAACCAGGCGATCGACATGCTCAAGACGAGCTCCCTGGTCAGCGTGATCGCGGTCTCCGACCTGCTCTACAGCGTGCAGCTGATCTACGGACAGAACTACCAGCAGATCCCGCTCCTGTTCGTGGCGTGCTTCTGGTACCTGCTGCTCACGACCATCTTCACGATCGGCCAGTACTACCTCGAGCGGCACTACGCCAAGGGCAACCTCCGGGAGCTGCCGCAGACGCCGGTGCAGCGCGCCCGGGCGATGGCGGCATCCGTGCGCTTCGGCGGGACGGGGAACTCCATATGACCGCTCCTGGACGCACGCCGATGGTCCTCGCCCGGAACGTGCACAAGCGCTTCGGCCTGAACGAGGTGCTGAAGGGCATCGACATGACGGTGGAGCGCGGCGAGGTCGTCTGCCTGCTGGGGCCCTCGGGCTCGGGCAAGTCGACGTTCCTGCGCTGCATCAACCACCTCGAGACGATCAACCGCGGCCGGATCACCGTCGACGGCGACATCGTCGGCTACCGCGAGAAGGACGGCCGGCTGTACGAGCTGCCGGAGAAGGTCGCCGTGCGGCAACGCGCGGAGATCGGGATGGTCTTCCAGCGGTTCAACCTGTTCGCGCACAAGACGGCGCTGGACAACATCACCGAGGCCCCGGTCCTCGTGAAGGGGATCGCCCGCAAGGACGCCGAGCGGCGTGGTCTGGAGCTGCTCGAGCGGGTCGGCCTCGGGGACCGCGGCGGGGCGTACCCGTCGCAGCTCTCGGGCGGCCAACAGCAGCGCGTGGCGATCGCCCGGGCGCTGGCGATGGATCCGAAACTCATGCTGTTCGACGAGCCGACGTCCGCGCTGGACCCCGAGCTCGTGGGCGACGTCCTGGACGTCATGCGCGACCTCGCCAAGGCCGGCATGACGATGGTCGTCGTGACGCACGAGATCGGGTTCGCCCGCGAGGTCGGCGACCGCGTCGTCTTCATGGACGGCGGCGTCGTCGTCGAGGAGGGCGATCCCGCGCAGGTCCTCGACGCCCCGCGCGAGGCCCGCACGAAGGCGTTCCTCTCCAAGGTGCTTTGACGGACGGTCGGGCGGTCGTTGCCGACCGCCCGACCGTCTAGGCTCCACGCAGCGCTCGTGCACGCGGGCGCGTAGGTCGTTCGGTCCCTCCGGGAGGTCCCATGCGTCACGACCCGATCAACGTCACCAGCAGCGGCTCCGCGCCGCCGAGGGGCACGGCAGGCCGGCGCCCGCGCCGGGCGGCCACGCGGCCTCCCACGCCGCTGGACCTCGGCATCCCGGTCGCCTCCACGGAGGACCAGGGCGAGCTCCTGGCCGCCGAGGTCATGGACCCGGACCGCACCGAGCCGATCGTGTGCCTGTCGACGCGCGCGGGGGAGGACCGCCCTGCGTTCGATCACCACCGCGTCCGCAAGGAGGTCGGCCGCGACGCCATCATCCGCGCGGTGCGGACGGGCCCCGCGAGCCGCTTCCTCTCGCAGCTCCTGCCGCAGCAGCTCGGCGTCTTCGGCGGCGCGGCCCGCATCTGGTGGCCGGGCGTCGACGACGACTCCGATCCCCGGGATCACCCGCTGGTCCTCGACCGCATGGGCCGCTACGGCCCGCGCGCGGTCGAGGTGCTGGCGGAGCGGTTCGCGGAGGGTCCGCCCAAGGGCCCGTCGAAGCGTCCGCCCGTCGGCCCGAAGCACGGCGGCAAGCTCGTCGCGCTCCCGGGCGGGGCCGCCCGCGAGGCCGCCCGCCGACCCGAGGGGCCACTCCGCTCGCCCGCGGCGACGCCGGACCGCGACCAGCAGCTGCTGCTCGGGGCCCTGGACACCGCGCGTGACGAGATCCGCGGCCTGCGCGAGAAGCTCGCGGAGCTCCGCCTCGACGCGATGACCCCCGGCGACCGCAACGCCGCGATCGCGCGTCGCAAGGCGACGGAGATCCCGGAGCAGACCGCCACCCGCGGCGCCCGGCCGGACCAGATCGCCCAGCTGGCGATCCCCGAGGCCGTCCACCGCGACCGCGTCCGCGCCCACCACCTCGAGATCGTCGCCGCGTGGCTCGCCCGCGACCACGACGCCGGGCGGCGCGACCGTCCCCTGGGGCCGATCGCGCTGGGCGAGGGCTACCTGCCGTCGGTCGACGCGCACCGCGGCCGGGTCTCGCCCGGCGCCCTGGCGGCCGTCGCGGCCCGGATCGCGTCCGGCAAGCAGGGCGAGGCCGACGACCTCGACGTCGGCGCCTGGGTCGACGACTCCGGCAGCCAGGAGCTGCGCGCCGAGGACGGATCGCCCTGTTGGTCCTGTGCGGTCCCCGGCGTCGACGGCGGCCTGCGCCTGCGCTGGTGGACGCGCGAGGACGGCGCGGTGGAGCTGCGCGACCTGGTCTGAATGGCACCAGGCTTGCGCCGATCCCGTGCAGGTGACGGGCGGATGACGCTGGCGGTCGTATCGTCGGCGTCGCATGGCTGGCGCGATGAACCAGAAGGACTGGATCGAGCGGCTCGAGTCCGAGGGCTGGACGCGATCCGTCGGCGGCAAGCACCAGACCAAGATGATCAAGGCCGGCCATCGTCCGATCACCCTGCCGGAGCACCGACGCCGCGACTACCCCGCCGGGCTGTCGGCAGCCATCAGGAGACAGGCAGGCCCGAAGTGATGACGCGGCGGGAGTCGGGGGATACGATGGACGACGTGCCGGCCACACGGGAGATCACGATCGAGGTGCACTCCGAGGACGGCACGTTCTGGGCGACGGTCGCGGAGTTCCCGGGACTGTTCGCGACGGGAGACACGGAGCCCGAGCTCTTCGAGAACGTCGCGGAAGGACTCCGGGTGTACCTCAGCGAGGACGGCACGGTGGTCCGTCGAGTCACGCTCGACGATCCCGCTCCGACCCCGGGCGTGCGCACGGTGCGAAAGACGCTCCTCAGCGCCTGATGCCCTGGAGGACGTGCTCCGCGGAGCACAGTCCTCTGCGCTCAGCGACGACCTCGTGGTCGGTTGCGGTGGCGCCCACGATCCCGGGGTGCTGCCCGTCAGCGGCGCCGGCGATCACCGGGCGTCGTGCCGGCTCAGAAGAAGTCCGACGCGATGACGACCTCGACGAAGGCCGAGGCGATGACGACGGGGACGGCGATCAGGGTGCAGGCGGCGACGGCGGCGAGCAGGTCGCGGTTGCGGTCGCGGCTCTCGAGCCAGACCGCGGCGGCCAGCGGCAGGAAGACGGCGATCAGCTCTGGAACGGCGTGGGGGAGCAAGCGAACGAGGATGGCGGCCTGCGTCATGTCTCCCTGGGCCGCGATGTCGCTGAGGGAATGCCCGAGCACGAGGGCCTGCTGCAGGATCGAGTAGATCGTCAGCGCGATCACGAGCAGCAGCGCCGGTACCGACGCGTGCCGATGGATCCAGCCCTGGACCCCGGTCATCGCCGTGGCCTGGATCGGAAGGGACCGGCGGACCAGGTAGGTCGCGAAGCAGACCATCAGGTGCAGCAGCAGCACCGTGAGGTTGCGGCCGAGGATGAAGCCGAAGTCCGACCATCTCGCGCTCGGGTCGGCGGCGATCAGGGTGCCGCCGTCCCCCGACGGGGAAGCGGTGACCGACACGATGTAGGTCCCGAGCAGGAGGATCGCCGCGACCACGGCGCTGAGCGCGACCCACGGGAGGAGCTGCGAGGGGCGGCGGAGCCACGCACCGAGGGCGGCCCGGGTGTCGGATATCGCCGCGTCGCGGGCTGCGAGTCGCGCCGCGGCCATCTCGTCGCTGTGCGCCATGCACCGAAGGGTAGGGGTCGCGCGTCCGGATCAGGGGCGCTTCATCGTCCAACGCCGGCCGCCGACCGTGGCCGGGTGATCAACGTTCGGCGACGACCTTGTGGTCGGGGCCGACGCGGAGCGCCAGCTTCCCGTCCAGCAGCGCGAAGATGTCGTTGCCGACGACGTCGCCGCGCCAGCCCTGGAGGGTGCGGATCTCCGGCTGCGGGGTGCCGTCGCGCCACGCGGCGATGATCTTCTGCAGGTCCGAGCGGTTGGCCAGGAGCTCGTAGGCGAGCTCCTCCTGGTTCGCGCGCGTGCGCACCAGGGTCTCGGTCAGTGCCACGAGCTCCGGGTCGACCGGGTCCTGGCGGGCGGGACGGTCGCGCTCGACGGGGATCGGCTCGTAGTCGCGGCCCTCGGCGATCGCGCGCAGCAGGCGGTCGCCGCGGCGGTGCAGCGTCGCGTCCGTCACGCCGCGGATCTGCTGCAGGCGCTCACGGTCGCGGGGGCGACGCTTGGCGAGCTCGACGAGCGTCTGGTCCTGGAGGACGGTCGACGGCGGGCGGTCCGCCTCGGACGCCTCGTGCTCGCGCCACTCGAGCAGCCGGTACGCAACCGCCCGCTGCGCGGGGTCGAGGCCGTCGATGCGGGGGAGCCGCGGGAACAGGAGGTCCGGCTCCCGGCTGTCGCTGACGTCCTCGAGGTACCGGCACTCCTCGAGCGCCCAGTCCAGGCGGCCGAGGTCGACGAGCCGGTTCTGGATCGCCACGGAGAGCTGCAGCAGGTGCTGGACGTCCTCGGCGGCGTAGCGCTGCTGCTCGGCGCTCAGCGGGCGCTGCTCCCAGCGGGTGAAGCTCGCGGACTTCTCGAGCTTGACCTTGAGGACCTCGCGCAGCAGGGCGTCGTAGCCCATCTGCGACCGCAGACCGGCGAAGCCCGCCGCCAGCTGGGTGTCGAAGACGCCGTGGAGCTCGGTGTTCCACGTCCGCTTGAGCAGCGCGACGTCCTGCCGCGCGGCGTGGAGGACGACCTCGATCGACGGGTCGGCCAGGACCTCGGCGAGCGGGGTCGGGTCGAACTCGTCGGCGATCGGGTCGAGCAGCTCGATCCGGATGCCACCGCTGGGCGTGTCGACGGCGACCTGCGCGAGGCACAGGAGCGGTCGGTACCGCCCCTCGCCGACGAACTCGGTGTCGATGCCGAGCCGCCCGTGTTCGCGGGCGGCCTCGGCGAGTTCGCGGACGACGGTGTCGGTGGAGCTCGGCACGGGTCGGGCCAGCCTACCCGCGCGGGCCGACGCCCCGCGGGGCCCCGTCAGCGACGGGGCGGGCGACGACTCGGGCGCGATGCCCGGCGGGCTCCGGCGTGGGGGTGGGACTCGACGGCCGGGCCGACCGGCGCCGAGGCCGTCCGATCGGCCGGGACCGGGGCCGGCGTCCGCGGCATGATGTCGCCCTCGCGCTCTGCCCGCGAGAGGATCGTCTCGGGTGCCTCGTCCGGCCAGACGCCGTACTTGGTGTAGAACGCGCGGGCGCCCATCTCCTCGTCCCGGTCCTTCTCGCCGCGCAGGCCCATCTGGTGGATGCGGTTGGACACGACGACCCCGAGGCCGCCGCCGAGCATCAGGGCCGCGCCCTCCAGACCGATGATGTCAGGGCTGATGATGAGCATCGCCGCGCCGACGACGAAGATCAGAGCCGGGAGCCAGAAGCGGACGATCTTGACCGGCGTGAACACGAGCCCAGTGTCCCATCCCCCGTGGAGATCGAGGTACCGGGTCGGCGGGGGCGACGGTCAGCGCGGTTCGGCGGGGCCGAGTCGACACGGCGTTTCGCCGACCTCGACGAGGGCACGACGGGAGTCTGCATCCCTGCCGAGGGTCCGTGGCATGCCGACGCCGCTCCGCCCGAGCTCCATCATGCGTGCGGCACCCGGGCTGACAGGAGCGCGGACCGCATCGAAGATGAACACCTGAGACATACGACAAGGGTAGCGCGCCTACCTATCGATTCGAGGACGACGCCGAGCTCGTCGCCCCTCGGGGTGATGATGTCGATATCGCGGGTGCCGAAATCCTGCCGTGTGACCAGTGCGACAGCGGTTCCGCCGGACACGATCAGTGGTTCGACGCCTGCGTCCGCGCCGGCGCGCGCGGATGAGGCCCGCTGCGATCACGAGTCGCCGCACCGGCGAAACCTCGTTGCGCAGCGCGTCTTCGAATTGCGCTCGGTCGACCACGACCAGGACCGTACCGCCGTCAACCCAGCGGTCCGGCGACCGGGTCCCACCGCAACGGCGCGCCGTCGCGCAGGAGGGCCGGGTCGAACGCGACGACGAGCTCGGCGGGTGTCGGGAGCTCGCCGGGTGCGCACAGTCCGAGGCTCGCGGCCAGCTGGGACCGGACCACGTCGGCGTTCTCGCCCAGGGCCGCGCGGTCGGCCAGCGTGACCGCCCCGTCGCGCTTGGCGAGCCGGCGGCCGTCGGGCCCCAGAACCAGGGGCACGTGGAGGTACGTCGGTGGCCGGTGGCCGAGGACGGACGCCAGCCAGGCCTGGCGCGGCGCGCTCGAGGCGAGGTCGTCGCCGCGGACGACCTCCCCGACGCGCTGCTCGGCGTCGTCGACGACGACGGCCAGGTTGTAGGCGTACGTCCCGTCCCCGCGGCGGACGACGAAGTCGTCGACGGTGGCGGCGTAGATGCCGCTGACGGCGTCCTGCACGGCCTGCTCGACGGCCTCGGCGCGGACCCGGAGGGCGGAGGGGCGGCCGCGTTCCTCGTGCGCGCGGCGCGCGGCGGCGTCGAGGTGGGCGCACGTGCCGGGGTAGGCGCCCTCGGGCGCGTCGCCGTGCGGTGCCTCGGCGGCCTCCCGGATCTCGGCCCGGGTGCACCAGCACGGGTACACGAGGTCGAGCGACTCGAGCCGCGCGACCGCTGCGGCGTAGTGGTCCTCGCGCTCCGACTGGCGGACGACGTCCCCGTCCCAGTCGAGCCCCAGGGCCGCCAGGTCGCGCAGCTGCGACGCCTCGTGCTCCGGACGGCTACGTCCGCGGTCGAGGTCCTCGATCCGCATCAGGAAGCGTCCGCCGGTGCTGCGGGCCCGGAGCCAGGCGACCAACGCGGTGCGGAGGTTGCCGAGGTGCAGCGGCCCGCTCGGGCTGGGCGCGAACCGACCGTCGTGGTGGGCCATGTGGCCAGCGTAGCGGCGCGTCGCTACGCAGACCCCTTCCGCGCGTGCGTATGCTCGGCCCCGATGGAGTCCAGCCAGTTCAGCAAGCGCGGGGCGAAGGCCCGCGGCCTCGACGAGGGGTCCGCGGACGCCCCGATCGTCGACGAGGCGCACCGCGAGTGCTGGGTCTGCCGCGGCACCGGGAAGCTCATCTCCGGCGCCGACGGCGAGCCGCACGAGGTCGTCTGCCCGTGGTGCGAGGGGACGAAGCTGACGATCCCCGCGCACGACGCCCAGGAGCACCCCTCCGAGACGCCGCGCGAGAAGACGCCCGAGGAGATCGAGGCGGCGAAGGAGCGCGCCAAGGCGATGCTCGCCAAGCGCGGCGGGGCCAAGAAGGCCGCCGCGGGCGCCAAGAAGCCGGCCGCGAAGAAGACCACGGCGAAGAAGGCTCCGGCCAAGCGCGCCGCGGCGAAGAAGACCGACGCGCCGCCGGCCAACACGCCGATCCCGCGGCCGATCACCCGCAAGACGGTCAAGAGCGACGGCTGAGCGTGCCCGGCCCTGACCCGGAGGTCGGGGCCGAGGAACGCCACGACCCCGAGGTCGCGGCCGAGCACCTGCGCGAGCGCGTCTACGGGACGGTCTCGGTCCTCGCGTCGATCGTGACGCTGCTGGCCGCGGACCACGAGGGCCACGCCGTCGCCGCGGCGGTGACGCTGGTCGTCACCGTCGGCGCGCTCTGGGCGGCGAGCCTGTTCGCCGACCTCACCGCGCACCTGGCGGTGCACCAGACGGCGCCGAGTCGCCCCGCGGTCCGCGGCCTGTTCGCCAGCCACCGCGAGATCCTCGCGGCCGCGGTGCTGCCGACGGTCCTCGTCCTCAGCACCGAGACGGGCTGGTGGGAGCTCGACACCGCGCTGGGCTGGGCCGCGGGTGCGCAGATCGGGACGCTCGCCCTGGTCGGCGTGCTGGCCGTCCGCGGCACGAGGATCCCGCTGTGGGGCCGGATCGTCGTCGTCGCGGGTGAGGTCGCCCTCGGTCTGGCGATCGTCGGGATCAAGCTGCTGGCGCACTGATTCCGAGGTCTCGGGACCGCGGATCGGCGTCCCGATCCCGCCGAACCCGTGTGGGCCTCGGTCGCGGACGCGGCGCTGGTCGGCAGCCCGAGTCGCGGTCGTTCAGGCGGGGGAGGGCTCGGAGGTCGACGGCTGCTCCGGTGCCGTGTCCTCTGGGGTCCGCTTGTCCGGCGTCGTCCCGCCGCTCTCGGACGCGGGCCGGGCCGGCTTGACGACGAGCTCGCCGATGCTCTTGCCCGAGTCCTGGAGCTTCAGCGGGAAGCGGCCGGCGGTGACGGCGGTGACGATGACCGGGGTCGGGATCTTCCCGGCGATCGCCTCGTCCAGGCCGAACGCCTCGATCTGCAGCGTGTCGTCCTGCGCCAGCGTCACGTTCAGGGTGATCGTGTCGCCGACGTGCATGACGATCGGCTTCGACCGCGGAACGTTGGCGACCAGGCTGTCGTTGACCCGGGCCGCCGGCCGCACGATCGCGGTCTCCGTGTCGGTGCGGTCCCGGTCGATCCGGTCGCTGGTGGCGGCGAACCCGGCGACGAGCGCGAGCACCGCGACCATGGCGGTGGCGACGACGAGCAGGCGGATCGGTTGCATCGCGGTCCATTGTGGCGGATGGGCGCTTGCGCTGGGGGAGGAGGGGAGCGTCGCCGCGCGGCGACGAGTCCGGTGGGGTCGTCACGGTGGTGATCGGGGCGGTGGCCTGTGGGACGACGGCGTTGGTGGCCGGGACGAAGCACAGAAGGTTGAGGAGGGTGACGGCAGACGCGTCGATGGTCGCGCGTGTCACAAGCCGCTTGCCGGCGTCCGCTCCGAACTGGCCGGAATCGCTGGCCAATGTTGCGTGCTCGGGCTCAAAAACTCAGCCTGGCTCACAGGTCGAGCACGAACCGGCCTGCCGGAGATGCGCTCGTCGCTAGTCGGCAGCAACCAACGAGGCTGACGGCGGCACGTTTCGAAACGTGCCGGGCAACACAGAAGCGCTGTCAGGGAGAAGAATGCCCGACCGGATGATGGTCTCCTCGTTCCGCGATATGCCCGTGTAGTCGTTCTGGAGTCCGGTGAGCAGATTGGATACGGGCGAGAGGATGCCGCCGGGTCCGAGCAGGTTGGGTAGCACGACGTTGGCGGTGCCGGCGGCGGGAGCGCCGGACGGCGTGCCCGAGTAGTTCTGGAATCCGAGCGCCGCTTCTGCGTCGCAGGCGGCGCCGTTGCCGAACAGGTAGTCGGTGAGCCCGCACACCCGCTTGCGCTGGGCGACCTGGATGGTCACCGGCACCCCGCTTCCGGTGAGCCGCCCGATCAGCGTCGCCGGATCGAGGCTAGCAAGGGCGGTGTTCAAGCCGTCGCACGCCGTGGGTGACCCGGGGGCCGCCCTGTACTCGTAGCCGCCGAACACGGCATTGCCGAGTCCGGACAGCACGTTGTTGAGCAACGAGGTGACGCCGCCCAGCAACCCTCCAAGAAGCCCACTCGAGGCGCACGTCGTGGGGGTCGTCACCTGATCGGCAATGTCACCGGCGAGCTCGCCGGGGGTCGGCGTCAGTTGTCCGGGGTAGATGCCAACCTGGCCTCTCGCTCCGTCCGCCCACACGGCGCCCGTGACCGTTCCGGGCCTCTGGATGTGGACGACCTCACGCTTGACCGCATCCCTGCGCTCGGCGGTGGTGCAGACTCCGTCGTCGCCACATTCCTGCAGATTGAGCGCATAGACGACGGCGTTGATTTGCCCGGTGATCCGGACGCCCCCGCGAGCAACAATGAAGATCTTCGGCTTGAAGGGGTTCGTGGGCGTCCCACGGTTCGGACCTGCGCCCGCGAACGATCCGAGGTTGCAGAACTTCTCGCCGTCGCTCCCGACCTTGTCGATGTAGACCACGGTCTGGTCGGTGACCGTGGACCACTCGGTGTCCGTGAGGCACGGCGGCGGGACGGCAAGGGCGCTGGTCGGGTTCTTGACGTCGCCTACGGTCGAGTCGACCACCGCCTTCCGCAGGATCGGGCTCGACGCGCGGTACGCATCGATCGCCTCGGGCGGCGCCATCGTGTAACCGTCGAGGCCTGTGTACTGCGCGATGCCCAGGGCGTTGTTGAGTGCACCGAGACCCAGGGAGTTCGTGAGACCGGTGACGCCCGTCAGCACACCGCCGACGCAGAGGTTGAGATTGAGGACATTGTCGACCGTACCGCCGATCCCGGCACTGAGGGCATCGAGGAGGCCGCACCTCAGGCCGACCTTGGCGGTGTCGTCCTCGATCAGCTTCTTGGCTCCGTCGCCGAAGAGCGCTCCTGTGACGCCGCCGAGAAGGGGCCCCGTGAGAATCCCCGAGACCGTGCTCGACAAGTCGGTGGACATCTGACCGGCGCCGAAGGCGTAGTCGAGGGGCGCGTGGAACGTCGTCCCGCCCTGCTGGACCTTGCCGGCAACGGCGCGGGAGCGGCTCGTCGACTTGGCGCCTGTCGACCCTGTGGTCTTCGGCCGGACGTCTGCCTGTGCTCGGAGCCACATCGTACGCCTGCCGCCTAGCGTCCCGGTCGTGCCGGTGGTCCGGCTGAGGATCGCATCGGTCCAGCTGGCATCGGTGCTGACAGTCCCGCTGTCGAGCGTGGGGCAAAGCGAGATGCTCCACGACGCGCGGGCTCCAGCGCGGGCGAGGTAGTCGGTGACCTGAGCGGCGTCGCCGGTCTTCGTCGTGCGGAAATGAGCACGGACGTCTGTCTCGACTCGAGCGGCGAGGCCGGTACCGACTGTGGGCGTCAATGACCCAGTGAGACTCCCGGTGATGCGCTGGCATCCGGACGCCGCCCAGTCAGGCGACGAGCCGTCGCGGGCCAGGATGTTGGCGGTGCTGGCCAGTGCACCCTCGGCCAGCGTCTGGGCCGCATCGACCGTGCGCTGCTCCGCAGAGGCATTGCTCTGCCGGTCGACCAGCGCGAGCAGGACGAAACCGAGCGCGATCGCGACGGTGAGCAACGCGATGACGGCGACCATGACGAAGCCGGACTCACCGGACGTAACGGCCGTGGATCGAGTCGTACGCGGGGTCATGCGATTCCTCATGGTCACGGGCCGACGGCCCGGTTGCGAAGGGATACGGCCCCCTGGAGGACGGTCGGGCGTCCGTCGCCCCCTGCTGCGCCGTTGGCGACGGAGATACGGATGCCGACTGTGCGGACGCTATCGGCGGTCAACAGCGTGGTGCAGCCGTTCGTCACGGTCGGGGTCGTACCGAAGCAGGTGTCGGAGCTGTAGGTGAAGAGCGTGTTCGCGCCCCGAAGGGTGCCGACGATCAGCGGCGCGTAGTGCCACCCGGCGGTCGGGTCGGGATTGGCGCTCGCGGGCGTCGGAACGGCGCAGGTTCCGGGAGGACCCGGGTAGGCGTCGGCAATGCGGACGGCAGTCAGGAGAGTCTTGCCGTCGGCGGTGCTGCAATAGCGCACCCACGCCGCCTGACGCACGCCGGTGGCCGACGGCGCATACGTCGCAGCGATCAGGTCGTTCCGACTGGAGACCGGGGTGTGTCCGATCGGGTTCGCCTCGCCTGCCGGCTGGCGGGCCTGTCGCACGTCGTCGGTGATCTGGCGCAGCGTGGCCCGTCCGATCTCCTGTGACCCGGCCTGTCGAGACGCTGCCTCTGTCGACGATCCGAAGACGTCGGCGCTGAGCAGGATGGCCAGGAGCACGACGATCGACAGGGTCGCGGTCACGAGGACCTCGACCAACGTGAAGCCGTCGTCATCTTCGCGCAGGCGCCGGAGCACCGTCACGGTGGTCGCGAGTCGGGGCGTCATGAAGTGGGCTTCCTGATCAACGCTGTCTGGACGACCGTCTGGGTCTTTCCGGATGCCTGATCGCGCCAGCTGACCGAGGTCTCCACCTCGGTGGACGCCGCGATCCCGGCTGCAGCAAGTGCTATCTCAGGCGTGGAGGATCCGGCTGAGCAGAGGCCGATGCCGAGCCCCAGGCCGGCGGACGAGAGCAGGCCATTGAGGGCACTAGTCACCTGGCTGATCACCGAGGTCGCGCTCCCTCCGAGCAAGCTGCAGAGCGACGACGTGAGGTTGAGTGGCAGCGCGTCGAGCAGCGACGGAAGGCAGAGCGAGAGGTTCAGACCGAGCACCTGGGCACGCACCGTCAGGGTGCCGCTGCTGATGTTCTCCGGCGTGATGTCTGTCGGGAGGCTGAGCAAGCCGAGGGGGCAGGTCTCCGAGGCCGGCGTCTTCGGCGGCGGGGTCGGAGGATCGGGTGGACGATCGCAGTCGTACGGCCCCTGGACGAGGACCTTTCCGATCGTGTCGGATTGGGTGCAGGCCGCCAAGGTGATGGTGTAGGTCGTGCTGTTGCGGCGAAGTGTCCACTGCGAGTCCTTGACGAATCGTGCAGTGGGCGTCGGAAGCACCGTCACCGTGCTGCTCCCGCTCTGGACGCCCGGGTCGATGGCCGCCCTCATGCGATCCGCCGGCGTAGCGAGGGCACCGGTTCGGATGTCGGTGAGATCGTTCAGATCGTTCGTGTAGCGCATGCCTTGGGCGCGCTCGACGATCTCCTGGGTCAGAGCATTGGCGACGTCGCGCTGCGACGTCGAACCGGTAGCCGCGGAGCTTCGATCGAGCATCGCGAGCGACGCGAACATGCCGATGATCAGCAGCGTCGAAGCAACCAGGACCTCGACCATCG
The DNA here is from genome assembly GCF_040675535.1 of Patulibacter sp. NPDC049589. NCBI lineage: Bacteria > Bacillati > Actinomycetota > Thermoleophilia > Solirubrobacterales > Patulibacteraceae > Patulibacter > Patulibacter sp. NPDC049589. The sequence goes on from NZ_JBFAPC010000007.1 coordinate 22,936, forward strand.
TGAAGCCCGCGTCTCCCGTGGGGCGCCCCACGGGGGCGCTCGCCGCGGGGCCTGAGTTCTTGCGGCTGACGGGGAGCACAGTAGACCCTTCGGTACCGCGAACGTGGGCCACGAGGTAGCTAAACGAATGTAGGAGTCTCCATCATCAACGAGGTGCTGCCGCTCTGGCGGGAGATCTCCACGCAGAAGCGCATCCCCCGCTGTTGTCGGGCCCCAGCAGTCCGCTTGCGCACGCGGTGCGGGTTGCTTTCGCCCTCCACACGGCCAGGCACGTCGTCCCGCACAGGGCAGCTCCTCACGGTCGCGATCCGTCAGGCTTCGCCGACGAGGTTGCCGAGCAACTCGATGGTCTCGTGTCGAAGATCGCACGGCTGCTTGAGGGTGCCGAGGGATACCTCGTCGAATTTGCCGACTTGCCTGGTGCATACGGGGCGAAGCTGCGGTCCGCAAAGCCGCCCGAGTTGCTCCTCAGAGGCGAGAGTGACCACCGGGAAGGCGTCGTCCGGCCTCTGGCCCAACGACAGAGCACTGGTCCGCCTCGCCGGGTGGCGCTTGGAGCAGCGCGACGAACGGCTCGTCGCCTGTCGGCAATGCTCCGAGATTTCGGTGCACCTTGCCTCCAAGAATGGCCTCGGCGGCGCTCTCGGCGGCTTGCCGGCTGGCCCCCGGCCGGTTCGCCCCACGACGTCCGCTCCATAAGCCGCTCACCGAAACTCGAAACTGACCTGCAAAGCAAGCTGCGCCCTGGCTCGCCACCGACCATCAGACCGGTACGTAGATCAAACGTCCAGACCGCTTTAGCTCGCGGTGGGGCCGCCCGATGGGTTGGGGGCAAGCAGCCAGCACCGAGGTGCCAAGGGCAAACCGTTCGTGAGAGCGGGACGCAAAGCCACGGGCCTCCACCGCATCAGTGGGGAGGGAGCCGGGTCGCCACCGGGGTGCGTGATTGACCTCGCGGCTAGGTCGCGGAGCTGGGTCTTGCAACCCCAATCACTGTCGAATTCTCAGGAGAGAATCCACATGCTGCAGAAGGCCATCAGCAACTTGAAGAACCAGGAGGGCGAAGGCGAGGGCGGCTTCACCCTCATCGAGCTCCTCGTCGTCATCCTGATCATCGGCATCCTCGCCGCGATCGCGCTGCCGACGTTCCTCGGGCAGAGCGACAAGGCGAAGGACGCAAGCGCGAAGAGCGACGCGCGCAACCTCGTTTCCCAGGTGGAGTCCTGCTACGCGACCGAGCAGACGTACGCGAACTGCGACACGGCCACGAAGCTTGGTGAGCCGTCCGGCCTGCCCGTGGTCGACGGTACGCCTGGTGCGGGCAAGGTTGCTGTCTCTAGCGCCACGGCGACCGGATACGTCATCACCGCGAAGTCCAAGTCGTCTGACGGTACGAACTTCATCATCACCAAGTCGTCGGCCGGCATCATCCGTACTTGCGACAACGCTGGCAAGGGCGCCTGCCAGGCTGGCGGAAGCTGGTAGCACCGACTCGATCCGGCGCTGGAACAGAGCGAGGGGCGGTCGGCCGACCGCCCCTCGCTCTGTTCCAGCGTTAGGCGCACTGCCCAGCGTGGACACGAATGACGCCGACTGTGTTCTGCCGCTGGCAGCCACGGGCTGATCGACTGTGTTCTGCCGCTGGCAGCCACGGGCTGATGTCCGGGCAAGCGAGTGGCCCGCGAAACCATGAACAACGGACACACCATGGCGCCTCCCAATGCCTCGCCGTCTCAGCCGTCTGAGTCAGGCAGCGCGCGTTGTGGCGTGACGAGATCGCCACTGTCGACGATCGTCGTGCTCGCCTTCGCGCTCCTCGGCGCGGCACTCCTCGCGACCTTGGGCCTCCGCGACTTCGCGTTCACGGACTACGAGGCCGAGGCGAAGCCGTCGATCGACCTGCTCCTGGGCGGCGACGTCGGGGGGTTCCTCTCGACGCTTCCCGGCTACGCCGGCGCAGTGGTCCTGCAGGCGCCGTTCGCCGTCGTCGGCGAGCACCTGGGTCGTGACCACGACCTGTGGGCCTGGCGCGCGCAGGCGCTCCCGGGGCTGCTGCTGCTCGTCGGGCTAGGCATCCTCCTCGGGCGACGGGTCGCCGTCGCGGTCGGCGGACGACGCGGGACCGGATGGGGGGCGCTGACGGCCCTGATGACCTCGGGGGCGCCGTTCGCGCTGCTCGCCCTCCAGACGGGACACGCCGAGGAAGCCCTGGTCGGCGGGTTGGCCGTCGCCGCCGTGCTGCTCGCGAGTCGGGGGAATCTCGTCACGGCCGGGGTGCTGGTCGGTGTCGCCGCCGTCGCTAAGCCCTGGGCCGTGATCGCGATCCCGGTCGTGCTGCTGGCCGCCGAGGACCGACGGCAGCTCCTTCGCGTCGCCGTCGCCTGCGTCGTCGCCGGTGCGCTCTTGGCCTCTCCGACGTTCTTCGCTGGTGGGGTGGAGCACGCCACGGGCGTGGCACACACATCGACCTCCGGGATCTTCAAGCCCGACAACGTGTTCTGGTTCGCCGGCCACACGAATCCGGACTGGAGCAGCGTCTCCAAGGAACAGACATCCACGCTTTTCGAGACCGACGCCGCCCAGGCCGGCTGGGCCCAACGGCTCGAACCTGCCTGGGCCGCAAAGGTCTCGCACCCGTTGATCGTGGCCTTCGCGTTCGCTGTCGCGCTCGCGTTCTGGCGACGCCGCGGCCGGCAGGAAGGTCGGGCGGACCTGTTGCTGCTCCTGAGTGCCGTCTGCTGGTGGCGGTGCCTGCTCGATACCTGGAACGTCCACTACTACGCGCTCGCCGCGCTCCTGGCGCTCGGGGCATGGGAGGCGTGGCGCGGTCGGCCGCCCGTCGCGGCTGCCGTGGTGACGGCTGTTGCGTGGGTGACCTTCCAGCTGTTTCCCGCCTCCACGATCACACCGGACATCCACACGGCGCTGTACCTCGCGTGGGGTCTGCCTCTGGGCGTGGGGATGCTCTGGCGTCTCCTCGCGCCGGCGTCCGCGGGCAGAGCGACCGCCCGGATGGCCCGTCCGCTCCACGCCCGACTGCCGTCGCTCTCGCGCTGGGTCGCTCCGCCCGTCCCCAACTGACAGTGGGTTCGAAGGTGAAATCTGCGTCACGGCGGCGCAGGGGGCTTGCGCGGGGTGCGGGCGGTTCATGCAGAAGCGGCAAGCCGACGGTCTCCGGAGCCGATGCGGCGACCCCGACGGCACGCACGGCCAGCGCCGGGCGGCAGACGAGGGCGGACATGACGGTCGCCGGCGTACGAGAGAGGGTGCTGGCGTTGGCGCCACCGACGTGGTTCCTGTCGCTCCTCGCGGTGGCGCTGAGCTGGCCGACGTGGTCGAGTCTGGTCCCCGCTGTCGACCTCGACTCCGCCTGGCAGGGGGCATTGCACCTCGCGGCGCAGGATCGCCTCGCGTACGGACGGGATCTGGAGTGGACGTACGGGCCCCTCGGGTTCCTGCTGTTCCCCCAGATGTGGAGCTCCGGCACCGGTGCCGCCGCGCTGCTCACCGTCACGCTCCTGCGGCTGCTGACGGCCGCCCTCGTCGTGGCGGCCGCTCGGGACCGGGGCGGGTGGGGAGCGGCGACGCTCGGCGCATGGGCGGCGTTGCTGCTCACCCCGAACGAGATGCTCGCGGTTCCGGCGACGTTCGCGGCGGCGGTCGTGCTGCGAGGCGGCTGCGCCACCCGGCGTCGCTTCCTCGTGGCCGCGTCCGCGGCCGGTGCCTTCGTCGGGCTCCAGATGCTCGTCAAGTTCAGCACGGGGCCGTTCGTCGCGTTGCTTGTGGTCGTCGCTCTGCTCGGCGCCGCTCGCGCCGTCCGGGACCGAGGTCTCGCGCTGGCCGCGGCGAGCACCGCCGGGGTGCTCGCGGCCGTCGTCGGCTGTCTCGTGGTCGGTCAGCCGATCGGCGCGCTTCCGTCGATGTTGCGGTGGGGGATGGACCTTGCCGGGGGATACGGCGAGGCGATGGGCTACGCCGATCCTGCGCTCGCCCACGAGGTACCGTTCGCGATCGCCGTGGGGATCGGCGGGCTCGCGGTGGCCAGCCTGCGGACGGCGGACCGGAGTCCGCTCGAGAGGACGACCACGGCGCTGCTGTGGTTGCTGGTCTGGTTCGCGGCCTTCCGATCCGGATTCCTGCGCCACGACGGCGGGCACGCCCTCCAGTTCACCGGGACCATCGCCGCGGCGCTCGTGCTGCTCCCGTGGACCCGACTGCTCCGGCTCCTGCCGGTCGCCATCGTCCTCGTGGTCCTCGTCGTCGCCGACGGCGAGCTCGAGGGCGGGGTGGGGGAGCGGATGAACCCCGTGCGGAACGCGTCCGCCGCGCTCGAGCAGGTCAGCGTGCTCGCGCGTCCGGACGAGCGCCGACGGCTCGAGGATCAGGGACGTCGCGCGATCGTCGTCTCCGCCGGGCTGCGCGAGTCGACCGTGGCGCTGCTGCGACGGGGAACGGCCACGGTCTACCCGGCGTCGCTCGGGGTGCTGTGGGCCCACCGGCTTCGCTGGCGGTCGCTGCCCGTGATGCAGGCCCACATGGCCTACACGCCGGGGCTCGACCGGCTCGACGCCGACGCGTTGCGCTCCGCCCGCGCTCCGGAGCGGATCCTCGTCGAGTCCGACGCCACCGCGGTGGGTCGCTTTCCCGCGTTCGACGAGCCGCAGGCGAGCCTCGCGATGCTGTGCCGCTACGGCACCGAGCGTCGCGACGGCCGGTGGCTCGTCCTGCGGCGACTCGACGTCGACCGGTGCGGTCGGCCGGTGTCACGGGGCCGCAGTGCGGCGCGGTGGGGTTCGCCGGTGAGCATCCCGCGACCGCGGCACGCCGACGGGGCGATCGTCGCTCGCGTTCGCGGGGCCGGGGTGCAGGGCCTCGAGCGACTCAGGACGACGGTGCTCCGCGCGCACGGGCGCACCGTCTCGATCGGCGGACGACGCGGCTTGCTCGTGCCCGGGACCGCGGCCGGCGGTGTGCTGCTCTCGGTTCCGGAGTCGGCGGGACGTACCGGTCGCTTCGCCGTGGTCCCGTTGGGTCGGACGGTGACCTTCGCCAAGGAGGGCGGGGGAGGACGACTCGCGATCGAGTGGTCGGAGGTGCGGGTCGGGGGATCCGGGCGCGCGGTACCGGACGGGAGCGCGGCCGGACGGGCGACGATGGGATCGCGACCACCCGCGAGCAGCGGTCGGTACCGTCCCGCGGGTGGCTGGCCAGTTCATCGACGCACGCTATCCGGGGCTCGTGGTGGCCCGGATCTGTGAGCATGCGGCGGCGATAGACGACTCGGGTCACCGCCAGATTCGGCATCGCGACGACCTGGCGATCATCCATCCAGCCGTGCTCGACGCGTGGGTCCCGGACGGGATGGGCCTCCAGCCCACGGGGCCGTCGTTCATGTTCTGGGATGACGAAGACGTCATCCTGAAGATCAGCGGAGCGCTGACTATCGGGGATGAAACGGTCGGACGGCTGGCGCGCGAACTCAACACGTGCCGTGGGTATGCCGAGCACTGGACGTTCTGGCTGGACGAGAACGCGCCGGCTGGCCGTCATTTCGGCGCGCGCCAGCTGCGGCGAAGCGCCGAGCTGTATCAGCGGCTGAGCGTTCCGCTGGTCCGTACGTCTCCCACGTTCAAGGGGCGGTACGTCTGGACTCGGTGCGGCTTCACGTTTCGCAATGAGCAGCATGACCACGCGACAACGTTCGCCGATGCTGCCACCCGGTTCCTGGTGGCGATGAAGCGATGGGACGAGCGGTCCGATCCTCTTCCGCGCCATGTCTGGGCGTCTGACTATCTGCGGTACGACGGGACCCGCAACCAGCCGAACGTCGTCACGGCCGACGAGATCGTCGACGCGCATCGCAGGCTCGACTTCGACAGCGACCTGACGCCGCCTCCCGAGGCCGAGACACTGCTGGGACGCGCGCTCCTGCTCTTCGCTCCGGTGATCGGATGGGACGCGTCGCTCGATCTCATGACGGAACCGCGTGCGATCTCGGATCTCGATGGGTACACTCGGAAGTACCGATGAACCCGGCGACTGTCAAGCGTCCGCGTCCGCTCTCCGAGCGCGCGACACAGATCGAGGCCGCGAGTCGTGCCTTCGACTCGCACGTCGCCACGATGCGCTCGCGTCTCCGTACGGAAGCACCCACCGTGGGGATGCACGGTGCGGTCGGTGCTGCGGACTGGGATGAAGTCGAGCGGATCAGCCGAGCGACGGCTGCTGAGTTCGGGCCGCTCCCGGATCTTCGTCGCCGCTCGTAGCCTGGCGGGGCCAGGTCGGCCGGTCCGCCTGGGAAGGCGCCCCGGGCGTTCCCCGGTTCTCCAGGGCGGACGGCGGCGGATGACTCGCGATCGAGTGGTCGGAGGTGCGGGTCGGGGGAGCCGGGTGGAGCACGCCGTCGGTCGGACGGTCAACACGCGGACGGTGAAGCGCAGCAGCGGCGAGGCACGTCTCCTCGCCGATGCCTCCCGGGTCGTGCTGCTCCGTGTGGGGCTGCCGGCGTCACCGCTCGCCGTCAGACGTGCCCAGCGCATCCCGCTGGTACATCCACCGCTTCCGCAGCGTCGAACCGATGAGGTCGGCATCGATCTCGAGATCCCGCAGGACGTTCGCCTGCAGGACGGCCGTGAGTCGGTTGATCGTCTGGAGCAGGGCGCGGCCGGCCACGGCGTGCGGCTTGGTGCCGTCGCGGTGGATGAGGTGGTTGCGGGTGTCGTTGACCCGTTCGACCAGTTCGCCGACGACCGCGGCCAGGTCCGGAAGCGCAGGGGCGGCACGGTCAGCGAGGTCGCGAAGGCGGGCCTTCAGGTACAGCTCTCGCCCTCGTCCTTCGTCCGCACCGGACCGCGGCTTGCGGTCGTGGAACGTGCGGTGGTACGCCTCGGCGAACGTGGCGAGGTTGAGGAATCCAGTCTCCAAGACCGGCCGCCGGTCGCCGTCGTGACCGTAGAGCAGCACCGCGGCGGATCCCAGCGCCCGGTGGTGGGCGAACCACCGCAGCACCATGTCGTCGAAACCGTCCGGACCGGCTGCCGAGGCCGGCAGCAGCTGGTGCCGCATCACGTCCCGGCGCTGCGGCGCACCCCGGCGCCGGCCCAGGACCGCGACGTCCCGCGGCTCGGGTTCCGCGTCCGGCTCGTCCGGGTCGACGGGGCCGAACACGACGCACGGGACGAACGACTCCACCTCGGCGCCGGCCCCGGTGCCGAACGACACGAGGTCGACGAGTGGCCGGATCCAGCGCTCGTACCACTCGGCGAGCGCGACCGGGGCTGGGAGCTCGATACGGATCGCGGCGTCGGTCTCCTGGACGTGCCGAAACGCCTCGCGGTGGTGGGCAACCGTCAGTCCGAACGTCAGTTCGGCGTCGTCGAGGGTGACGGTGACGGGCTCGTGATCGCCGATCGGGACGAGCGGAGTGGTCGGCGACGGCTCCGCGAGGTTCCAGCGGTGCGCCAGCCACTCGCGCAGACCGTCGATGCGGATCGTCGCGGCTGCGAACGGGACGTCCTCGAAGCCGGGCAGGTGCACGCCGACGAGCACCCGCTCGGCGTGCGCGAGCAGCCGTACGCCGGCCGCGGGAAAGCCCGCGCTCTCCGACCGCACCGTCGCGTCGAGCGCCGTGACCGGCGTGCCGTCGGCGGCGACGCCGAGGAACGTGCCGAGATGCCGGGAGGGAGCGAACGCCGGGGTCTCCTCCGGATCCCCGAAGCGGATGACGTCGAGCACGCCGGCGTCGTCGGGTGTGAACCGGAGCGACCCGTGCCAGGTCTGCGCCGGCCGCGAGGCCGGCCACCAGACACCGTCAAACGTGAACGGCTGCGACCGTCCGGGCACTCTCACCGGAAGGCGACAAGGTCGATGGGACGGCGCATATGGCGTCTCTATCGCGGCACCTGCTGTTCGACGGGCGAAGCGGACCAATGGGCCGGGCGAAAGCACTGCGTGAAGCGGCACTATGGCCGTCGCGGATCTCGGTGAATCCCCTCCCTGGCGAACCTGGAAGCGAGGCCTCCGTCGAGACCTAGCGTGGGACCCGGATGTCTCCGGCCCCGTTGTCGCGGTCGCCGAGGACGCCGGGACGCTCTCCGCCGTAGGCACGTTCGCCACCGTCGGCGGCGAGCCGCGCGCTCGCCTCGCCACGATCGACGCGGCACCCCGTGGACGCCGCCGCGGTTCGGCGATGCGATCACCGCGCTCGCCGCGACGCGGGCCAGCATCTTCGTCGCCGGACGGTTCGCGTCCGTCGGCACGGAGCAGCGCCTGGGACTCGTGGCGCTCGACGTGGCGGACAGAGCTCCGCGGCCGTGGAACCTCGGCCGGAGCAACGGCCGGACGGTCTCCCGGCTCGTCCCCACCGCCGATGGCCAGGCGCCGGACGACGGCCGCGACGACTGGGGGCGTGCGCGCTGTTCGTGAGAGCCCCGTCGCAAGCCCGGTTGCATTCCGTCTCGGGTATGGCGTTCGCTTGGGGGCATGACGAACGGCACGGTGCACGACGAGTTGGGCGGTCAGCTGCGGACCACGATAGGACTCGTCGGCGGGTACCTGGCCCGCGCGACGGCGTTCGGCTGCCTGCTGTCCGTGACCGATGGGAACGTCGATGTCGCTCGATCTGAGGCCGTCACGTTGATCGGTCTCATCGCGCTGGCGTGCTTCGCGTCGCGCGGGCAGTGGCTGGCGGGGGCCATCCCGGCGGTGCTCGGTACCGGCCTGTACCTCGTGCCGGACGGGACGTCGCTCGTCGATCCAGACGACCGGACGGTGATCGTGTTCACGATCGGGACCCTGGCCTTGCTCGGGGCGTGGGCCGTGGAGTCGGTCTTCATTCGGAGGGAGTCCGTGGCGCCTGCCCGTGTCGCCGTCGTAGCGACCGGCGGCGGGTGCGTACTGCTCCTCGCGATCGCGTCGGTGGCGCGGACGCTCGACGAGCGCCCCGGAGACCTTGCGACGGGCCCCGCGGTGGCCCTCGCCGTCGGTCTCCTCGTGCCGTTCGCGGCGCTGCTGGCCGCGTGCCCGTGGCCGGTGTGGCTTCGGCGGGTGCTGCCGGAGCGTGCGGGAGCCCGTCTGGTCACCTGGCACGGCCGGGCCCTCGCTACGGACGACGATCGGGTTTGCGTGTTGTCGGAGGCGGCACCGACGATCTTGGTCGGTGCCGTCGCAGCGGTGGTCGTGGCCGACGCGATCACCGGCGACGGGTCCGCGGAGACCGGAGCGATGGTCGGCGGCGGCGTGCTTGGCCTCGCGTTCTGGGCTGGGCTGATCGTCGTGCTCGGCGGGCCCAGCGTGAGCCCGGTCTGGACCGTCAGGATGAAGGCGCCCGCATCGGTGCTCCTCCAGGTGACGCTCGGGGTCGGCGTCGTGTGGTTGGCGGTGGCGGGCGACCCGGGCGCTCTGATCCTGCTGATGCTCGCGGTCGGCGTCTGGTTCGGCTTCGGGGGACGGTCGGGATGCCGATGGCTTCACGACGCCCTGAGACGACGGCGGCGGGAGATGATCGCGACGTAGAACGGACTGCCCGAGCACGACAGCGGCGCCGCCGCCGCGTGCGGTCGAGGCGGGGGCCTCTCCCGCGGCGGTCGGGGCCACTCGCCCGCGAGATCCGCGCCTGGGACGCTCCATTCCCTTGCTGCAGGGCCGGGAGGGGGTGTACAGGTCAGTGGGCGTCGCCGGGGCGCTCGGCTACGTCGACGCTCGCGGACGCTGCGCCGTGCTCTGCGGAACGCCACGGGCCCTGGCGACTTGCCGTCGGGCCAGGATCTGGCGTTCGCTCGGCCCCGGACGGGGGAGGGTGAGTGCGTGGCGGCACTGGCGCGGCTGGGTGCAACGGTGGGCTGATGAGCCAGGGCACCGCTCGTCAGGAAACGCTGGCCCGTTCGTCTCGGCGCGGTCCGCGGATTCGCGCCGACCCGTCGCCTGGTCAGGCGCCGACGGCGACCTGTGCGTGTGCGTCGCGGATCGCCAGGGCCTCGATGACGAGTGCCGAGTTCTCGGCCGTGTCCTCGATCGCGCCGGACTTCCATCCGTGGATGAACGACTCGGGTGCGCGACCAGCCAGCGCGGTGAACCGGCGCACACGTTGAGCCTCGTCGGCCTGGGTCGGCTGTTCGGTGTCCGGACGTGGGGCTCCGACGAGCTTCGCGACTGCCTCCGACGGCACGCGAACCACACGCCCGCCGACCTTGACGCTGTCGAGATCACCCTTCTGGATCATCCGGTAGACCGTCGAAGCGTTGACCCCGACGAGTTCCGCGATGTCCCGGGGCTTCCAGTACGGGCGATCATCGAACGCGATGGACATATAGGTCAGCTTAGGCGGTTGCCGCGCTGGGTGCAACAGATGCAACGTATGAGACGCCTGCATTGGATCCGTTGGGTGAGTCGCCGGCCGACACCGGGCTGAGGGCCGTGACGAGCGCGTCATGGTGAGCATCCTCCGTGTCGCCGACGTCCCCGGTTTCGAACGTCATTCGACGGCGGTACGAGGAGGTCGACCAGATCCTCATGACGCGCGGATTCGACATCGATCCCTCGCCGCGAGAGCGAAGTGGGTGGACCGACGACCCACCGCTTGCCCTCCTGCGGATCAAGGGCGTCTGGATCCCGCGAGCGGACGAGGACCCTGAGGCCGAACCAGACCCGCGCGTCACGTTCTCGGTGACTGAGCTTCCTGGAGATCGCACGGAGCGAGGTCAGCTGCTGAGGCCCGAGCACGAGCAGCGACATCTGCCGTGGTCGGGCGCTGGTTGGCTGCTCGTCCTGCGCGACGACTCGAGACGTCCGGCTATCGCATCCGTGTCTCGGCCCCGGGGCCTGGACCATCCGGTGGCACGGATCGGGGGCGTAGGACACGGTCGGCCGGTTCACTGCTCGGCCGCTGCGGCGATCGCGTGCAGCACCTGTGCGCGTCGTGCGATGACGGCCTGGACGTCGTCGATGATCGGGCGCCACCATCCGTTGGAGCGGAACTCGTCGGCCACGGCGTCGCTGACGACCGTCGCGCGCTCGGCGCACTCGCGGTATCGCTTTCGGAGCGTCGCGGAGTTCAGGCCGGTGCCCTCGGCCATCCGCGAGAGGTGTCGTTCGGCGACGTACTCAGGCCGGTACTCGCCCCCGATCCTCATCGCCATCTTCCGCGTGAGGTTCGTCGTGCCGTGGTACGCGGCCGTCGAGAGGACGTCGTAGATCGGCGCCAGGCGCGCTCGCTGGGTGCCGGTCGAACAGAGGAGCGAGTAATTCTTGCCGTGTGCGTCGTGGTTCCCGACGAGGAAGCTCAGGACGATCGCGTCGACGAAGCGCAGCAGGCCTCGGGGATCTCCGACGTCACGGAGCAGCGTCGCGCACGCCTCTATCGTCGGTCCGCCTTCGTTCTCGTACTTCCGTGCGGTCGGGATCCCCAGCGCCTGACACAGGTCTTCCTGATGCAACCGGCGGACGCCGTCACCGGTGCGTTCCCGGTCGTAGCGTTCGACCAGCAGGGCGTCACGGCCGTCGACGACGATCGGGGCCGCGGAGACCGTCAGCAGGCCGTGCTTCCGGGACCGATCCGAGAGCTGCCTTCCGAACGCGAGGCAGAACGCCTCGTTGGCGACGGTGTCAGCGAGCCGAGCGATCGGGGTCTTCAGGATGTGCGTCGACGGCGTTCCTCCGCGGGTCAAGCCCACCGTCCCGTCGTCGGCGACCACGACCGGGAGCTTGTCCTGCGCTCCCGCGAGCGAGAGCCGCCACGTTCCGAACGTCATCCCGTGTCGGGAGGGCCTCAGGGTTCCCGCGATCCGGCCGAAGCACCAGACGGCCGCGACGTCAGCGGACATCGGACTCTCCGATGAGCACGCACAGGCCGAGCGTGTCGATGATGCGGAGGACGACGGCGATCTGGGCGGTCGGCTTCCCCGCTCGATCTCGCTGATCACGCGAGGCCCGGTGTTCGCCACGAGCGACAGATCCTCGAGCGTGAGGCCTTGCTGCTTGCGTGTGGCCCGGATGAGACGGCCGAGATCCTCGACACTCCGAACGCTGTGAGAATCGTCCCGCACGGTAGAAATGTTTCGCTCCGACGGGCGGCGTCGTGCTGATTCGTGAGACGTTGTCCCGCTCGGTACGTTTCTTCGGCTTCCCCTCGGTTGCGAGGTCGATGGGGACTCCGACCGTCCCGATCGGTACGACGTTCTCGGCCCGGAGGCCAGCGCGCCGAGTCAGGGCTCGCCAGGAGCGCCGTACGGTCGCGTTCGTGGCGACGAAGGGCCGCCGATTGGTGTCGCCCAGCACGAGCGCGCCGCCCCCGCCGAGGGCGACGAGGAGGCTCAGCAGGCGGCGGACACGTCGGCGAGGGTAGGCGCCCGGTCGGACCCGACGGGCGCTACGTCGTCGCGTCGGTCGTGTTCCTACGGGGCGTCCGCTGCGCCTGCGGCCGTCGAAGCGGGCTTCTGTGCACGGGCCCACGGTGGTCGATGTTGGCGGCCGGGTGCGCCTCCTGAGAGACTTCATGTTTATGTCTCGACACACCAGATGGTCCCCACGTTCCGCGCTCGCCGTCGGGCTCACTTCCATCGGGGCCGCGCTCGCGCTGGCTCCCGGTGCCCAGGCGGCCGAGGCGCCGAGCTTCCAGTGTCGGGCCAGCGCGCTGACGGCGTCCGTGGCCGGACAGCCGTACATCGAGCCGCTGGTCGCCAACGGCATCAAGGGCTCCGTCCCCGGCGCGACGTTCGACAAGCCGGCCTGCACCGACGACGAGCAGGGCGCCGGCGACGTGACCACGTCGCTCGGCCTCCAGGACCTCGTCGGGACCTCCGCGGTCCGCGAGAAGACGACGATCGTTCCGAACACGGGCTCGTCCGCGGCGCAGACCGCCACGGCCACGACGACGATCGCCGACCTGGACCTCAAGCTCCTCGGCCCCGGCACGCTGAAGGTCGGCGCCGTCAAGGCGACGGCCACCGGCAAGTGCGTGAACGGCAAGGCGCAGTTCACTGGCACGTCCGAGGTCACCGGCATCACCCTCGCGGGCCAGCCGATCAGCCTCGACCAGCTCGTCAACGGCATCGGCGACCTGCTCCGCGGGCTCGGGCTCGACCCCGTCGTGAAGGTCTTCCCGCTCAACCAGGTGACCATCACCGGCAACTCGGTCGTCGTCACGCCGCTGCGGATCCAGGTCCTCTCCGGCGGCGCCGCGACCGGCGGGCTCGTCGACCTGACGGTCGGCGAGACGAAGGTCGCCCAGCGCGGCAACGCCTGCGACCCCTCCGGCGGTGGCGGCGACGGCACCACGACCGTCTGCCCCGTCGGCTCGATCCCGGTCGGTACCACGCCGGCGGTCTGCCAGATCCCGGGCACCGATCGCTACGGCACGATCATCATCGGCGTCCCGGGCAGCAACGACGTGCCGACCGGCGGCCGGGTCGTCGCGCTCCCCGAGGCCCGCGCGCTGGCCGCCGCAGGGACCATCCCGAAGTCGAACTGCCTCTCCGGACCGGGACTGAACTACGTCGTCCTCGGTGACAAGGGCAAGGACACCGTCTTCGGGACCCGGCACCGCGACCGCATCATGACGCTCGCCGGCAACGACGTCGTCAACGGCCGCAACCAGTCGGACTGCGTCGACGGCGGCTCCGGCAACGACCGGCTCGCCGGCGACACCGGCGACGACCGCATCTACGGCGGCTCGGGCAAGGACCGCATCAACGCGGACCGCGGCAACGACCGGGCCTACGGTGGCTCCGGCAACGACCGGATCTACGGCAGCTTCGGCAACGACAAGCTCTACGGCGAGTCCGGCAACGACAAGCTGTACGGCAACGACGGCAAGGACACGCTGTCGGGCGGCGGCGGCACCGACCGGCTCTCGGGCGGGTTCAACTCGAACACGCTGATCGCCGGCAAGGGCCACGCCACGGTCTTCCTCGGCAAGCCGACGACGACCGGCCACTCGACGGTCGACCTGCGCAAGACGACCGCCCCGTCGGTCGTCAAGTGCGGCTCGCGCCGCGACGTGATCCGCGTCAACCGCAAGTTCGCCAAGCGCAACCGCTACTCGTCGAACTGCACCAAGATCCGCGTCTCGCGCTGATCGATCCCGGGTGGCGCGGCCGCTGAGGCCGCGCCACCGGGGCGCAGACGCCGAATGGTCCGGAGGCTCGTCCGCGACGTACAACATCCGACCGGCGGATGCAGAACATCGCGATCACGGACGTCGGCAGTGTCGACCGACTGCTGAGCGCGCTCGGCGAGCTTCTCGCCGCGGCCAGTGCCCCCGCAGGATCTCGTGGTCATCGGCGGGTCTGGCCTGCTGGCGCTGAACCTCATCTCGCGTGCGACTCGTGACGTCGACGTCCTCGCGGCGGTCCTTGACGGAAGCATGGTCACCGTCGATCCCCTTCCGCCGCCTCTTCGGCGCGCACGAGATACGGTCGCGCGCGACTCCGGGCTCTCGTCCGAGTGGCTCAACACCGGACCAGCCGGTCTCCTGCGTTTCGGTCTTCCTGAGGGATTCGAGGATCGGCCGGAGACGCGCCGGTTCGGCAGCAGCCTCACGGTCCGGTTCGCGTCGCGGTTCGACCAGATCCATTTCAAGCTGTACGCCACGGTGGACGACGGTGGTCCCGGGAAGCACGAACGCGACCTCGTGGCGGTCGGACCGATGGCCGGCGCACCATCTCCTCTGGTACCGCCCTCGTCACGGCAGACCGGGGAGCAGCGCCATCAGGTTGCGCTTGCGACGGTGCCGAGCACGGAGCTCCCCGACCCAGGCCCGGTACGCGGCCTCTCCACCGGCGCCGGGCTCGCCCTCGTCGAGCAGGACCCGGACGAGCGCGTCGCTGTCGCGCGCCGGTCCCCAGCGTGACGGCACGGCCTGTCGAGCGTCGGCGAGCAGGACGGCGCGCGCCTCGTCGCGGCGCCCCGGCACGCGCCCGCGGCCTCGGCGGCGCGGCGAGCGGCGCCGTACCCCTCGTAGGTCGGGCGCTCGGCGAACGCCGCCCACGTCAACGCGAGGACCTCGTCGTACTCTCCGCGGCGCCCGCGGATCGCGATCGCCGCCTCGCGTAGGCGGGCGTCAGGGCGGTCCGGGAACGCGGCCAGCCCGCGCGCGAGCCAGTCCAGCGCGTCGTCGTCGCGACCCGCGGCCGCGTACGCTCCGCGATGCGCACGAACGCCCAGCCGGACGAGAGGTCGCGGCCCACGATCGCCGCGAACCGGTCGGGATCGTCGTCCGACGCGGCCAGGCGCTACAGGACGGCCGAGAGCGCGCGCCGGCGCATGCCCTCCCGCGTCGCCGCGAGCTGGTCCGCGGAGACGACGAGCCCCGACGGTGACCGTTGCTGCGCGTCCTCGGGTCCGCGGGCCGGCTGACGGGCGAAGCGCTCCTCCGCCGCTGCGCGGTACCGCGCCAGGCCGCTGTCGCCGAGCACGTCGGCGTAGGTCTGATCCGCGGCGTAGAACGTGTCCCAGTCACCGTCCAGCTCCCAGTCCATCAGCCGCTCGGCCAGCGCGATCACCGCGGTGGCACGGCCGGCGTCGAGCAGGCTCCGCAGGCCGTCGATGGCCTGCTCGGCGCCTTCGCGGTAGGCGAGCACCTCGTGGCGATCGAGGAACCCGCCCGGGTCGAGGGCGTCGTCTAGCTGACGGGCGAAGCGGGCGATCAGCTCCTCGTCGTCCGCGGAGGCGTTCGCAGCGGTCGCGCGCAGGCGGAGTCCGCGGTCGAGCGCCGCGTCTTGCGCGGCCTGCTCGCGGAGGAGGGCGACCAGCTGCTCGCGGTCGAGCGTGGCGAGGAACTCCTCGACCGCGTCGGGACCGTCGGCGTGCCCGGCACGCCGCGCCCGCCAGGCGAGGGCGACCGCGACGACGTGCTTGCACCACGCGTCACGCTGGTATTCGACGCCCAGACCGAAGCTGCGGGCTCCGGCGCGTTGCCGCAGCCGGTCGTCGTCGAGTGGCGACAGGGCAGGCGGCAGCGCGGGCACGTAGCGAGCGGCGCACCCCGGGAGGACGGAGGGGCGCGCGGCGTCAGCGGCCGTACGGGCCGAGCGGGCGCTGCGGCTGCGGCCCCGGTGCGGTGGCGTCCGTCGTCGGAGGCTCCGCGGGCAACGTGGTCACGGGGGAGACCGGGAGGACGGGTGCCGGCCTGCGGCCGCCTGTGCGCCGCGTGGACGCCGAGCGGCGACGCGCTCGGGTGCGGGCGACCGCGCACGCGATCAGGCTGAGGCCCCCGACGATCAGCACGACGAGTCCCCATCCCAGGCCCACGTCGATCGAGAGGGTGACACCGCCGGGGCCCCGGAGCTCCGGGAGATCGAGCCCGAGGACCCGGTTCGCGTTGCGGACGCCGATCGCCACCGCGACCACGCCGATGCAGACGTCGAGCGCGGCCGACCCCGTCCCGGCGAGCGCCAGCAGCAGCGTCCCGACGCCCAGGACGAGCGCTATCGTTCCCTCGACGCCGGCGACGTCGCGGTCGATCGAGACCACGTCGATGGTCATCCACGGCCCGACGGCGCCGATGATCATCGCGATGCCCGAAGCGCCGGCCCAGAGCCGCGCGCCGTCGACCTCGATCGACGCCGACGCGCTCACCGGCGGTTCCTGGCCGTACACGCGTCCATGGTCCTAGGACGACCGGCTCGCTGCCACCCTCCAGCGCTCGTCGCGCGTGGTGGCCGGATGTTCGAAGCCCTCGACGTGCTCTCCCCAGGGCGCCTCCGGGGGCGGCCCGGAGCAGCCTTCAGCGCGGTCGCTCGGCCGGCCGGTCCACGGCCGGCGTCACGTCGGTACGCGGGAAGTCGTCGCCCTTGAAGAGGAGCGGCTCGTCGCGATCCCGGGCCAGGGCGTAGGAGAGGCAGTCACCGAAGTTCAGTCGCGCCGGGTGCCTGCTGCCGCGCCCGAAGTCCTGGTAGGCGCGGCGCGCGATGCGGGCCTGGTCGGCGGTGAGCGGCACGATCTGGATCTTCGCCTTGGTCAGCAGCTCGTCGAGGCGCCGGCTGACGACGGGATCGCGAGCACCGTCGACGACCGCGCCGAGCTCGACGTACGTGGCGGCCGAGATCGACGCGGTCCCGGCGGCGGCAGCGAGCGCGCGGGCGAAGACCTCGGCGTCGGGCTCGGCACGGAGAATGGCGATGATCGCCGAGGTGTCGACGATCACGCGGGCAGCCCACGGTCGTCGTACAGCTCCGCCGTCGGGTCGCCCGTGCTCCACGACGCGGGGAGTCGGCCGGCGACGTCGCGGCCGATGCGCAGCAGATCGTCGGCCACCGCCGCGCGGTCGTCACGCATCCGGTCCCGCCGCTCCCGGACCGCCTCGGTGACGGCGACGGTCAGGGACTCGCCCGTCAGCGCCGCGAGCTCGCGCGCGAGCCGGTGCGTCTCCTCGTTCTTGATGTTCAGGCTCATGCGACCATTCTACCGCAGGGCGGAGTATTTCTACCGTTGGCAGTGGGCCGCAGCGCCGTACAAATGCCGTACGATGTCCTGATGGCGACGAAGAGCAGCCGGATCGAGGTGCGGACGGAGCCGGAGCGCGAGGCGTGGATCGCTCGGGCGGCCGCGGCCGAAGACCTCTCCGTCTCCGCGTTCGTGATCGGCGCCGCCACGCGGGAGGCCGATCGGGTGATGGCCCGGCGTGAGGCCACGGCCATGTCCGCGGAGCAGTTCGACCAGCTGATCGAGGCGCTGGACGAGCCGGACCCTGCGGAGCGCTTGCGTGCCGTCGCGCGGCGTCCGCGCCGGTTCGACCGCGCGTGAACGAGTGGCGGTCCGTCCGCTTGGGCGACGAACACCGCCTCGACGCGTTCGACTCAGGGCGCCCGGTGCTCGACCGGTGGCTCCGTGACCACGCGCGCCGGGCGGACGTCGCAGGCACGGCGCGCACCGTCGTGTGGACGCGAACCGTTGGGGCCGACGTGGTCGGATACTTCTCCATCGCGCCGACGCAGGTGCTCCGCGAGTCGCTCCCGAGCAAGCGACTCGCCGGTGGATTCACCGTCGTCCCGGCGTTCCTGATCGGGCGGCTGGCCCTCGACGTCTCGTTGCACCGCAAGGGACTGGGGAGCGAGATCCTGCTCGATGCGCTGCAGCGCGTGGTCGATGCCGCCGATCGCTCCGGGGGGCGCCTCGTCGTGGTCGACGCGTTGGACGCGCAGGCTCGGGCGTTCTATCGCCGGCACGACTTCGTCGGGATCGATGGGAGCGATCGGCTGTTCATGAAGATCGCGACCGCGCGCGCGGCTCTGGCGGCGTGAGGGCTCTGATGCGGCGTGCGGTCCCGGCGGTTCGGCGCGGGACCGGTCCGGACGTCGGTCCCCGCCTACCGCTCGGGGGAGCGACCCTGCTGTCCGTCCTCATCGCCTCCGCGCTCGTCGCCGCCGGCTGCGGTACGGAGCCGACTCCGCACGCCACCGCCACCTGTGGCACGCACCAGACCCAGCGCGACGCGCAGCGGGCGAAGGACACGGTCGACGCCGACGGCGACGGGGTCTACTGCGAGTCGTTGCCCTGCCCGTGCGACGGCACGCCCGACGACGGGCGCCGGTCCCGGTCCCGGTCCGCCGCGGCCGCGCCGACGAGTGGGTCTTCCACGACGGCGGGCCCGGATGGCGGGCGCAGCGACGCGACTCCGCCGCTCGGCGACGGGGCCGGCGGGGTCGACGAGGACCCGGCCGGGTGCACGGTCGTGCCGCGGACCGTCGACATCGGGATCTCCGGCACGAGGTACCCGGAGGTCCGCCGGCACTGGGAGCGCGCGATCCGCGAGGGGCAGCCGCGGGTGCTGACGGTACGCCGGGCCGGGGCGGCGGTGCGACGCACGGAGCTCCTGCGCGGGATCCCGACGAGGCCGGGGGAGGATCGCGACGAGTATCCGCCGGCGATGGCGCGCGACCGGGTCTCCGCCTCGGTCGCCTACGTCGACGCCGCGCAGAATCGCGGGGCCGGCACCGTCCAGGGGGTCAAGCTGCGTCGGTACTGCTCGGGCCAGCGGTTCCGGGTCGTGTGGTACTGACCGGGACCCACACGGGCCGGCCCAGCACCCCCGCTAGCGTTGCCCCGGTGCCCGCTCCGCCGTCCCGCCGCCCCCTCGCTTGCTGAGCGCCCTCTGGCTGACGCTCGCCGCGCTCGCCGTGATCCTCGCGGTCCGCGTGGTCGCCGACCGGACGGGGCAGTCCTCCGCCGTGCTGCTGGTCGTCGCCGGACCGGCTGCGACGGCTGGACGCCCAGGAGCTGTCGGGGTCCTGAGGGCCCGCGACGCTGCGTGATCCGACGAGGGACCGGGCGAAGATATGCGGTCGGATATAATCGGAGGATGGACATCTCGACGGAGCTGCGTGCCGCGCGCCGCCGGGCCGGGCTGACGCAGACGGCGCTGGCGCGGGCCGCCGGCACCTCGCAGGCCACCGTCTCGCAGTACGAGGCGGGACGCAAGACGCCGACGTTCGACACCCTCGAGCGCCTCCTGGCGGCGACCGGTCACGAGATCCGGGTCGGGGGCGCCGTCCGCCCCATCCGACGACCGACCGCCGCCGAGCTCGAGCGCGCCGGGCGAGACCTCGGCCGCGTCGTCGAGCTGGCGGCGTTGTTGCCGACGCGGCACGAGCCCGCACTCACCTTCCCGCGGCTGCCGACACGGCGGATCGTGGGCCCTCACGCGTGACGCTCGCGGAGCGCCTGCTCGCGATCCACGCGGCGCTCGACCGCGCCGGCGTGCCGCATGCGTTCGGCGGCGCGATCGCCCTCGCCTACTGGACGCTCGACCCTCGGGGGACGAGCGACATCGACGTCAACGTCTTCGTGCCCGCTGCGGCGAACGCCCCGGCGCTCGCCGCCCTGCCCGACGGGGTACTGCGACCGCCGACCGCGTCCGCCACCATCGCCGCCGACGGCCAGACGCGCCTCTGGTGGGAGGACACGCCGGTCGACGTGTTCTTCGACTACGCGCCCGTGCACGCCGAGGCCCGACGCCACCGGCGGATCGTGCCGTTTGCCGGGACCGAGATCCCCGTTCTGGGGCCGGAGGAGCTCGTCGTCTTCAAGGCGATGTTCGACCGGACGAAGGACTGGGCCGACATCGAGGCGGTGATCGGCGCCGGTACGGTCGACCTGGGGATCGTCCGGGGGCTGCTCCGCGGGATGCTCGGGGACGACGACCAGCGGTTCGAGCGGTTGACGGAGGCGGAACGCCGGGCGGCATGAGCGCCGGGCCCCGCCGCACCACGAATCGTCGTGCCGCGCCGCCGAGGAGCCGCGATCTGGGCACCAGGGCGTTGGCCGGCCGACGGGACGCCTTCAGCCGACGACGACGCGGTCGCGCCCGGCGAGCTTCGCCGCGTACAGCGCGGCGTCGGCGCGGGCGACCAGGGCGGAGCCGCCCTCTGAGCCGTCCCACGTCGCCACGCCGAACGAGCACGTCGCGGCCGACGGCATCGCGGAGCGCAGGCGCTCGATCACGCTGCTGGTCACGGTGGAGTCGACGCCCGGCAACAGGAGGAGGAACTCCTCGCCCCCGAAGCGGCCGACGATGTCGTCGCCGCGCAGCTCGGAGCGCCAGGCACCCGCGATCTCGGCCAGCAGGCGATCGCCGGCCGGGTGGCCGTAGGTGTCGTTGTACGTCTTGAAGCGGTCGACGTCGACCATCGCGACGGTGAACGGCTGGCCCGTGCGCCCGGCACGGGAGACGCCGGCGTCGAGGGCCTCGTCGAGCGCCCGCCGGTTCGGCAGCCCCGTGAGCCCGTCGACCAGCGCCTGCTCGCGCAGCCGGGCGAGGAGGTCGGCGCGCTCGATCGCGACGGCGGACTCGGCGGCCAGGAGGGCGGAGATCGCCAGGCGACGCTCGCCGGGAGCATCGACCCGGCTGTTCCAGCCCGACGCCAGGACGGCGATCGGGCGGTCGTCGAGGAGCACCGGCTCGAACAACGCGGACCGCACGTCGAGCCGGGCGAGGACCGAGCGGTCGGCGCCGGCGGCACCGCGCAGGTCGCCGACGAACCGTCGCGTGGCCGAGAACAGGACGTCGCCGCAGATGGACTGGCCGACGGCTCCGTCGACGCGCATGTCGATGCCCTCGCCCGAGGTGGCGCGGACGACCAGGCCGCCGTCGCCGTCGGGCTCCAACAGCATCGTGACGTCGCAGCCGATCAGCTCCTGCGTGGCGACGCAGACCGTCCGGCGGGCGTCGCCGCGGCGGCCGATGTCGCGCGAGACCCGGGCGACGACCGCGAGGTCGCCGGCGAGCTCCGCGCGTCGCTTGTGGCGGCTGCCGTCGAGCGTGACGACGAGCAGGAGGACCGAGGCGCCGACGCCGAGGATGGTCGCCAGGGCGGAGGTGCTGAGGTCGATGCCGGCGTGGTCCGGCATCCGCATGCCGGCGGTCGGGGCCTCGAACGTGACCGCGGCCATGCCGGTGTAGTGCAGGCCGGCGACGGCGACGCCCAGGCTGATCGCGGCGCCGAGGCGCCCGCGGGCGCTCCACTCGGTGCGCTCGCCCTGCATCGACGCGACGGAGCCCAATGCCAGCAGCGACGCGCCGTAGGCGATCACCATCGACACGACGACCAACGGGATGTTCCAGCGCGTCGTCGACGCGGACTGCATCCCGGCCATGCCGACGTAGTGCATCGCGGAGACCGCGAGTCCCATGAACGACGCAGCCAGGAAGACCCGCGAGCGGGTCACGCGCGGATGCGCGACGAGGGACAGCGCCACGGTGGAGCCGGCCGCCGCGCAGACGATCGACAGGAACACGAGGTCCAGCCGGAACGACATCCCGAGGTGGTCCTGCAGCCCGAGCATCGCGAGGAAGTGCATGCCCCAGATGCCGCAGCCCATCGTGAGGCCCGAGACGAGCAGGAGGAAGCGGCGTTGACGACCGTGGGCCTGGAGCGCGCGCTGGGCGAGCTCGAGGGCGACGAACGCGGTGACCACGACCGCGAGGAAGGAGACGATCGCGATGCCGGGGTCGACGTCGCTGAAGACGTGCTGTGTCCCTCCTCCCTGGCCGCGGTGCATGGGATTCCAGTCGGCAGTCCCGGCCGGGCCCTTGAGCCCGTCAGGGGCACTGATACGCGATCGACATGATTCCGGCACCGGCGGCGACACGGGGCTGAAGCGGCGCCCGCGGCCGGGGTGGGGGACACAAGCGTCCAGACGGCTCTGGACGCTCGTCAAGCCGGACGAACGGTCGACCGATGGGTGAGGGAGTCGCCACACGATCGGCACGAAACGCCGGTCTCCCCGCAGACCCTGCTCCGTAGGTTCGGACGACCCCACCTCCTCGCCATGCTCCTGATGCTCATCGCCTTCGCCGCCGCCTTCGGACTCCTGATCGGCTCGTTCCTCAACGTCGTCGCGTACCGGCTGCCCAACGGCACCTCGGTCGTGACCGGCCGCTCGGAATGCCCGAACTGCCATCACCAGATCCGGGCCTACGACAACGTGCCCGTGTTCTCGTGGCTGCTGCTGCGGGGCCACTGCCGCGACTGCAGCGCGCCGATCTCGGCCCGCTATCCGTTGGTCGAGGCCGTCACCGCGATCCTGTGGGCGCTCGTCGCGGCCGTCGCGGAGAACACCGCCGACGCCGTCCTGGGCATCGTCCTGGTGACCGCGCTGGTCCCCGTGACGCTCATCGACCTGGAGCACCGACGGATCCCGAACGCGATCACGCTGCCCGCCGCCGTCATCGCCCTGGTGGCCGGCGCCGCGATCGACCCGGGCGGCGAGCTCGCCCGCCTCGGGGCCGCCGCCGGCGCCGCGCTGTTCCTGTTCGTCCCGGCCGCCCTGAGCCCCAAGGGGATGGGTCTGGGCGACGTCAAGCTCGCCGGCGTCATGGGGCTCTGTCTCGGCCCGGCCGTCGCGGTCGCGCTGCTCGTCGCCCTGGTCGCCGGGAGCCTCTTCGGCGTCGTCCTTGCGATGCGCTCCGGCGTCCGCGAGGCCCGCAAGACGCAGATCCCGTTCGGTCCGTACCTCGCCTTCGGTGGCGTCGTCGCGATCGCCGTCGGGCAGCCGCTCATCGACTCCTACCTCCACACCTTCTAGCCGCGATCACGACGACCCTCCAAGGTCAAGTCGGACGATCGTCCACACCTCGGACGATCGGTCACCCGCCCCCGATCCGGACGTCGATAGCACCATCGACCCGCTCGGACGACCCTCGGTCCCACACCATGCCTAGCCGCCAGCTCACCCTTCCCCGACTGCCGAAGCGCATCCCGACCCGACGGCCGCAGAACGCCGCTCCGGTCGCCGGGATCCGGATCGGGTCCACCCACGTCGCCGTCGCGCTCGCCGCCCCGGCCGCGGGGCCCCTCGCCCCGCGCGTCGCGGCGTCGGCCCCGCTGCCGGCGGGGGCGGTGAAGAACGGCGAGGTCGTCGACGCCGTCGCCGTCGCCCAGGCGATCCGCCAGGCGATCGCCGGTCACGGCGCCCTCGGCAAGCAGGCCCGGATCGGCATCGGCTGCCAGAAGGTCGCCGTCCGCGTCATCGACCTGCCGCCCGTCCAGCGCGAGGAGGACGTCGTCGCCGCCGTCCGGATGCTCGCCAAGGAGCGCATCCCGACCGCCGCCGACAACGCGCTGATCGACTTCCGCCTGCTGCCCGACGCGGTGAACGACTCCGGCGCGCCGCAGAAGCGCGCGCTCGTCGTCGCCGCCCGGCGCGACCTCGTCGACGGCCACGTCGCCGCCGTCCGTGCCGCCGGCCTGGACCCGATCGGCGTCGACCTCCTGGCCTTCGGCCTCGCCCGCTGCGTGCGGCCGACCGAGCCCGCCCTGCTGCTGGACCTCGACGGCGTGACGACGCTCGCGATCGCCGACGCCGCCGGGTGCCGCTTCGTGCGGACGATCCCGGCGGGCATCGGCACCGTCGCCGAGGACCTCGCCCAGCGGACCGGCGCCGACGTCGGTGCCGTCGAGGCCGCCCTCCTCGGGGACCGCAGCGGCGTCACGCACGACGAGTCCGAGGACGCCCCGGCGATCGCCCGGACCGTCCGCGCGATCGCCTCCACCGTGCGCACCTCGATCGACTTCCACGTCGAGCAGGAGGACGGCGAGGCCCCCGCGGTCTGCGTCGTCAGCGGCCCGCTGGCCATGCTCCCCGGCGTCCAGGCGCTGCTGCACGAGACCCTTGACCTGCCCATCGAGCTCGCCGGCGCCCTGTCCGGCGGTGCCGACCCCGTGGCGCTCGGGCTGAGCGTCGAGGAGGTGCGCTGATGCGCGCGATGAACCTGCTGCCCGTCGAGGAGCGCGGGGGCGCCCGCAGCGTCGGGGGCCCGAGCCGCCTGACTGCGGTCCACGGCATCGCCGGCGTCGGCGCCGTCGTCACCGTCGCCCTCCTGGGCACCTGGGCGGTCGCGAAGAAGGACACCGCCGACGCCCGCACCGCCGAGGCCAGCGCCGTCGCTCGGAGCGCGTCCGCGCAGGCCCAGGTCAACCGCCTGGCCCCGGTCGTCGCGTTCGACAGCCGACGACAGGCGCGGGAGGCCGCCGTCCTGCAGCTCGCCGCCGGGCGCACCGACTGGGCCGGCGTCCTGCGCGCGACGGCGGGCTCGCTGCCCGCCAACGTCACCGTCTCGACACTCAAGCTCCAGGCTGCCGACCCGACCAGTGCGGCGACGACGGCGACCGCCGCGGTCCCGCAGGGGCTCGCCGGTACCGGCTCGGTCACGCTCTCGGTCTGCGCCGACACCCAGCCGCGCGTCGCGACCACGCTGCGCCGCTTCCGGGCGCTGCCGCAGGTCGAGGACGTTGCGCTGTCGCAGTCCTCCCGGACCGGCCAGGGCTCCTCGGGCGGCGCCGACTGCACTGGCGTCTCCGCCGACGCTGCGCTCGGGCTCTCCGCCGAGACGATCATCGACGGCGCGGCGCCCGCCACCGCCGGCACCGACACCGGCGCCGCGACGACGACCACTACGCCCGGGGCGACGACGTCCTCGGCGACCACCACGACCGGTACGGGCCGATGACCGCCAACATGCAGAAGGTCCTGATCGCGCTGGGCGTCGTGATCGTCGCCGCGCTCCTGTGGATCGGGCTCGTCAGCCCGGCCCGCGACGACGCGGACGCCGCCAAGGCCGCGCAGACCCAGGCGGAGACGCAGGCCGCCGCGGTGGCCGGGCAGCTCACGACCGCCCGCGAGGCCGCGAAGCGCACGCCGGCGAACGCCCGCACCCTGCGCCGGCTGGCCGTCGCGGTGCCGGAGAAGGTCGAGGCGCCCGCGCTGATCGACCAGCTCGACAGCACCGCCAAGCGCTTCGACGTCAGCTTCGACGTCCTGAAGGTCAGCAACGGCGCTGCCACCGCCGCGCCGACGGCGGCGGCCGCCGCCGCCCAGACTACGACGGCCGGGACGCCCGCCGGTGTGGCAGCCGACGGCAGCGCCGTGCCCGGTACACCGGGCACCGCGGCGGCGCCCGCCGGCAGCGTGCCGGTCGAGCTCAACGTCGAGCTTGCCGGGACGTACGTGAACGTGACGCGCTTCGTGAAGGCCGTCCAGGCGGACGTCCGCACCAGCGGCGGCACGAACCTGCACGCCAAGGGGCGCCTCTTGCGAATCACGGCGATCGACCTCGATGGCGACGGACAGGGTGAGGGTCGCCGGCTCAAGGGGACGCTGACGGTCACCGCCTACCTGTTGCCGAAGGACTCGTCCGCCACCGCCGCCGTCGCGACGGCGACCACCCCCGGGACGACCACCGCCCCGACGACCACCGGGAGCCAGCCGTGAGCCGCCTGCCGAACCCCGAGATCAACCTCGATCCCGTCCTCGCCGCGATCGTGGGCGCGGCGATCGTGGTCGGCGGCGGGGCCGCCGCCTACGGCGCCACGCGCGACACGACGCCGGACCCCGCCCCGGCGCCGACCGCCCAGCAGGACGACCCGGTCGTCGCGCGGGCCCTGAAGATCGTGCAGAGGGCCGACGGCACGGCGCCGGCGGAGGTCACGGCCGCCGAGACCGCACGACGGGCCCGCGCGGCCCGCGACGCCGCCTCGAAGGGCCGCAGTGTCGATCCCTTCCCGGAGGCGAAGGACCCCTCCGGTGGCGCGACGGCCGGCGCCGGGACGACGGCGTCGGGCGCGAGCTCGGCGACGAGCGGCAGCACCGCGGGGGCCTCCGTCCCGTCGGCCGCGGATCAGGCCAAGAACGCGGTCGCCACCGCGGCGGCCGCGAACGCCGCGATCCAGAAGGCGACCGGCGGTACCCCGGCGGCCCCGACGGCGAAGCCCAAGATCACCAAGGCCAACCGCGCGGCCGCGTCCAAGCTGCTGGTCTCCAAGCCCGCCAAGGTCACGCTCCGCATCGCCACGCAGAAGCGCCGCACGACGGTCAGCAAGCGGTCGCTCGGGCTCCTGGTCCCGAACGCCTCCAGCTCGGTCGCCCGCGTCGTGAAGGTCAACGCGAGCAACCGCGTCGTCACCCTGCGGCTGCGGTCGGGCGCGTTCCTCACGGGCCCGCAGTCCGACGGCACGATGTGCATCAAGCGGGACACGACGGGCGCCAAGGACTGCCGCCTGATCCGCGTCCGGACCGGGCGCACCGCCGTCATCCGCGCCCCGAACACGGCGAAGGGGCGCCGCGGCGCCGTCACGGCCATCCGCGTGCTCGCGGTCTGGCGCGGCGGCTACAAGCTGGCCGAGTAGTCCGGGCGGGGACGCCACCGGGGCGGACCGCCGCCCCGGTGGCCCGCCCGTAGAATCGGCCGCCATGTCCCTGACCCTCTCCACTGCAGGCGAATCGCACGGTCCTGGGCTCACGGCGCTCGTCGAGGGACTCCCGGCGGGCCTCGAGCTCGACCGCGACGCGATGAACCGCGACATGGCGCGCCGGCAGCTCGGCTTCGGCCGCGGTGGCCGGATGAAGATCGAGACGGACACCGCCGAGGTCAGGTCCGGCGTCCGGCACGGCCGCACGCTCGGCGGCCCTGTCGCCCTCTGGGTCGTCAACCGCGACTACCAGAACTGGGAGGAGCGGATGAACCCCTGGCCCGTCGAGGCCGAGGTCCCGCCCGTCCACATGCCCCGGCCCGGGCACGCCGACATGGTCGGCGTCTGGAAGTACGGCCACGACGACGTCCGCAACGTCCTCGAGCGCGCCTCGGCCCGCGAGACGGCGGCCCGCGTCGCCGGCGGCACGCTGGCGAAGGCCTTCCTCCGCGCGCTCGGCGTCGAGATCCGCTCGCACGTCACCCAGATCGGCCCGGTCCACGCGCCGGTGGCGACGCGCCCGCTGCAGGTCGCGGACTTCGAGGGCATCGACGACGACCCGGTCCGCACGCTGGACGCCGACACGTCCAAGGCGATGGTCAAGCACATCACCGTCGAGCGGAAGGCGAACGAGTCGATCGGCGGCGCCTACGAGGTCCTGACCTTCGGCCTGCACCCCGGCATCGGCTCGCACGTCTCGTGGCAGGAGCGGCTCGACGGCCGACTCGCCCAGGCGATCTGCTCGATCCAGGCGCACAAGGGCGTCGAGTTCGGCGACGGCTTCACGCTCGCCGAGACCCCCGGGTCGCAGGCGCAGGACGAGATCTTCGGCGTCGAGGACACAGAGGACGGCGACGTCCACACCGGCGCGGTCCGCCGACGGACCAACCACGCGGGCGGCCTCGAGGGCGGCATGACCAACGGCAACACGCTCGTCGTGCGCGCCGCGGTCAAGCCGATCCCGACGATCACCAAGCCGCTGCGCTCCGTCGACCTCTCGACCGGCGAGCCCGCCAAGGCGCTGCGGGAGCGGACCGACAACTGCGTCGTCCCCGCCGCCGGCGTCGTCGGCGAGGCGATGATCGCGATGGTCCTGGCCGCCGCGTACCGCGAGAAGTTCGGCGGCGACCACATCGACGACGTCAAGGCCGCCGTCGCCGCCTACGAGGCGCGCATCGGCTGGACGCGCTGAGCGCGGGGACCTGATGTCCGCACGCCCCGCCATCGTCCTCATCGGCTTCATGGGGGCCGGCAAGACGACCGGCGCCCGGATGATCGCCGGCGCCCTCCGCGCCCGGATGGTCGACACCGACAAGCGCATCGAGAAGCACGTCGGGATGACGATCCCGCAGTACTTCGGCCGCCACGGCGAGGGGGCGTTCCGCGAGGTCGAGGAGCGGATCACGCTCGAGGTCCTCGACCGCGCCGACGGCGACGTCGTCTCGCTGGGCGGCGGCACGCTGCAGTCCGCGAAGGTCCGCGAGGCGCTCCGGGAGCACATCGTCGTCCTGCTCTCCGTCAGCCTCGCGACGGCCTGGCGCCGCGCGAAGCGCTCCAGCCGACCCCTGGCGAAGGACCGCGACGCGTTCGACGCCCGGTACCACGACCGCCAGGCCGTCTACGAGCAGGTCGCCGACGTGATCCTGCCGGAGGTCGACCGGCAGCTCCTGCGCCCGGCGATCCCCGTCATCCAGTCGGTCAAGGACGCCAAGGGTGCGCAGCTGCTCTGGGCGCACACCGACTCCGGCGGCTACCCCGTCTGGCTGCGTCCCGGGCTGCTCCGCGACCTGCCGCCGTGGCCGCTGCCCGACAGCTCGCGCCGCATCGCCGTCACCGACCGGAACGTCGCCGAGCACCACGCCGGCCGCGTCCCCGGCCTGGCCGGGCTGATCGAGTTCCCGCCCGGCGAGGCCCACAAGACGCTCGAGACCTGCGAGCGCGTGTGGGGCGCGATGATCGAGCAGGGCACCACCCGCAGCGACCACGTCGTGGCGATCGGCGGCGGCGTCGTCGGGGACCTCGCCGGCTTCGTGGCCGCCACCTTCCAGCGCGGCCTGCCCGTCGTCCAGGTCCCGACGACGCTCGTCGCGCAGGTCGACTCCGCCTACGGCGGCAAGACGGGCGTCGATCTCCCGGCCGCCAAGAACTACGTCGGCGCCTACCACCAGCCCGCCGCGGTGATGGTCGACCCCGACGCGCTGGAGACGCTGCCGCCCGAGGAGCTGGCCGCGGGCTACGCCGAGGTCGTCAAGACCGCGCTCATCGCCGGCGGCGCGCTCTGGGAGCAGGTGTCCTCCGGTGACCCGGTCGACCCGCTGACGGTGATGCGCTGCGCGCGGACGAAGCTCCAGGTCGTCGCCGACGACGAGCGCGACGGCGGCCGCCGCCAGGTGCTGAACCTCGGCCACACCATCGGGCACGCGATCGAGACGGTCACCGACTACCGGCGCTACCGCCACGGCGAGGCCGTCGGCCTGGGCCTGCTGGCCGCGCTGCGCCTGTCGGGCCAGGACGCCCTGCGCGAGCAGGTCGCCGGGCTGCTGCAGCACGCGGGCCTGCCCACGACGATGGACGGCGCGATCGACGTCGACGAGGTCCACGCCGCGACGGCGAAGGACAAGAAGCGGATCGGCACCGCACCGGTGCCGTTCGTGGTCGTGCGCGAGCCGGGCGACGTGCGCTTCGGGCAGCAGCTCGCGGCGAAGGACGTCCGCGCCGCGGTCGTCGAGCTCGCCCCGTAAGGCCGAGCGCCGCGGCGCCACGGGGTGAGGCGCGCCCCGACCGGCGGTGCGGCGGACGGTCCTCGTCCGGCACGGAACGCGGGTCGCGGCCGGACCATGCGAGGATCACCGGATGCGCCGCTTCCGTGTCGCCGTGGTCCACGGCGTCAACCTCGATCAGCTCGGCCGGCGGGACCCGAAGCACTACGGACCCCTGACCTTCCGCGAGCTGGAGCGGCAGATCGACGAGTGGGCCGGCGAGCTCGACCTGATCCCGCGCTTCTTCCAGACCAACCACGAGGGCGCACTCGTCGAGTACCTCCACCGCGCCGAGGGCCTGGTCGACGGGATCGTCCTGAACGCCGGGGCGTGGACCCACTACTCGTGGGCGCTGCGCGACGCGCTGGAGCTCGCCGACGTCCCGGCCATCGAGGTCCATCTCTCCGACGTGGAGTCCCGCGACGAGTGGCGCCGGAGCTCCGTCTTCGACGGGGTCGTCCTCGACAAGATCTCCGGCCGCGGCCCCGACGGCTACCGGGACGCTCTGACCGCGCTGCAGGCCCATCTCGTCGAGGTCGCGCCCGAGCGGATCCCGGCGTCCGGCACGCGGACGGAGGAGCACCTCTCGAGCCCCGAGACGCCCCAGATCACCGACCCGCAGCAGCCCGGCGAGCCCGGCCTGCACGACGACAACGACGCCGACCCGACCGCCGCACCGCCGATGCCCGCACAGGACCCGACCCCGCCCACCTCCGTCGACGGAGCGGCGTCGTGAGCGCGCCGTCCAGCCGCGCCGACCGCCTCGACGCGCAGGCCGCGAAGAAGGGCCTCGACGCCCTCGTCGTCACGAACCTGCACGACATCCGCTGGCTCACCGGCTTCACGGGCTCCAACGCCGTCGTCGTCGTCGGCCGGGACTCCGACGGCGAGCCGGTCCGCCGGTTCATCACGGACTTCCGCTACGTCGCCCAGGCGGCCGACCAGGTCCCGGACCCGTGGCAGCGGATCGACGGCGGCCGCGACCTCGGCGGGGCGGGGCTCGCCGCGCACCTGCCCCACGGCGTGCGCAAGGTCGGCTTCGACGACGCGCAGCTGACGGTCGCCGCGCACCGCCGGCTGAAGAACGCGGTCGAGATCGGCCAGGAGCTCGTCCCCGCGCAGGGCCTCGTGTCCGCGCTGCGGGCCGTCAAGGACCCCTCCGAGCTCTCCGCGATCCGCGCGGCCTCGGAGCTCGCGGACGCCGCGTTCGTCGAGATCGTCCTCGAGGGCGGCGTCGTCGGCCGCACCGAGCGCGAGCTCGGCCTGCGCCTCGAGACCCGCATGCGCGAGCTCGGCGCCTCCGGCAACAGCTTCGACCCGATCGTCGCCTTCGGTCCCCACGGCGCGCTCCCGCACGCCTCGCCGCGCGACGAGGTCATCCCGACCGGGGTCCTCCTGACCGTCGACTGGGGCTGCGTCCTCGACGGCTACTGCTCCGACTCGACCCGCACCGTCTCGACGGGCGGCATCTCCTCCGACGCGCAGGCCGTCTACGACCTCGTCCTCGACGCCCAGCTGCAATCCCTGGCCGCCGTGAAGGCCGGCGCCGACGCGCGCGCCGTCGACAAGGTCGCCCGCGACGTCATCGCCGCCGGCGGCCACGCGGACCACTTCGGTCACGGCCTCGGTCACGGCGTCGGGCTCGAGGTCCACGAGGCCCCGACGCTGAGCCCGCGCGGCCAGGGCGCGCTCGTCGCCGGCCAGATCGTCACGGTCGAGCCGGGCGTCTACGTCCCGGGCCACCACGGCGTCCGCATCGAGGACCTCGTCGCGGTCACCGACGACGGCAGCGACGTCTTCACGACGGTGTCCAAGGACCTGATCGAGGTCGCCTGACCCGCCGCGCCGCGCGCTCGTCCTCGCGGGCGCGGCGCGCGGCCCCGGTCGTTCAGCGGTCGACGACCGGTCCGCCGGCCCGGTCCGCCACCCCGGTCTCCAGCACGAGCGACTCGCCCGTGACCGTGCCGACCGGATAGGGCGGCCGGCGGTCGTCCTTCGTGGGGACGGTGACACCGTCGCGCACGGTCGTGACCGTGGGATCGACGCCCTCGGGCACCGGTCCGACCGCCGCCGTCACGACCTCCCGGTCACCGAGCCGCGCGTACGTCGTGGGGTCGAGCAGGAGGATCTGCCGCTCCCACGTGCCGGGCTCCTGGAAGCTGATCTGCAGCGCCCGGCGCCCGAGCCGGTCCGTCGTGTCCCCGTCGAGGCGCACGCCGGGCATCGTGGCGAGCGTCCGGTAGAGGCCGGCGGCGATCTTCGGGGGCAGTGGAACGTCGCGGAGCGCGTCGTTGATCACGACCCAGACCTCGCCGTTGGGCGAACGCCCGGCGCCGGCGGTCTCCCGGCGCAGGCGGGCGTAGATCGCCGCCGGGTCGGTCGGGTACGCGCGCACGGCGCGCGGGGTCAGGCGCTCACCGGCGAGCGAGGGCGCCATGCGCCCGAGCTCCGCACGCTCGACCCCGGGGCCGCCCTCGACCACGGGCGCCAGGCGCCGCACGCCCTTCGCGCCGGGGCCGACGGCGAAGGCGGGCGGATCCGCTCCCGGTGCCGTGGTCCCGAGACTCCGCTGCAGGAAGACGCTCTCCTGCGTCGCGCTGCTCCAGGTGCGTCGGCGGGACATGACGAACGACGTCGCGTCGCGCGCATCGGCGGTGTTCGTGGTGATCTGCATGGTCATCACGAGGTTCACCTCGTCCCGGTACCAGTACTGCGACGGGCCGGGCAACGCCGGTCGAGCGCCCTCGACGACGGTCGCGGCGCGGCGCAGCACCGTGGCGGCGGTGGCGGGCTCGGGAGAGATCCCGCCGTCGCCGACGCCGGAGGTCAGCGCGATGACGGCGGCGACCGTCGCGATGCCGGCGACGCCGGCCGCCGACCAGCGCAGGGCGGGCCGGGGGGCCCGGAGGGATCGGCGGGACCGGCGCGGCGCGGGCGGCACGACAGACGCGGCGGGGGTCACCGCGTCCGCCGTCGCCTGCGTGGCGAACGCCCGCGAGAGCTCGGCACCCAGCTCGTCCAGGATCGGCAGGTCGAGGGGGTCGTCGGTGCGATCAGGCATGTTCCGGGGACTCCTGGAGGGCGAGGTGGCGTCGGAGGGTGCGCAGCCCGCGGGAGACGCGGGCGCGCACGACCTGCTCGGAGACGCCCAAGGCGCGGGCGATGGCGGGGTAGGGACGCTCGTCGACGACGCGCAGCCGCAGGGCGGCACGCTGGTCCTCGGGCAGCGAGGCGAGGGCGTCGGCGACGAGCGCGCGCAGGCGCTCGGTGGACGCGAGCCGCTCGATGCGGTCGTGCTCCTCGTCGTGCAGCGGGCGTCGCTCGATCCCGAGTCGCAGGGTCGCGGCCCGGTCGACGACGCCGCGGCGGTGCTCGTCGACGAGCAGCCGCCGTGCGACGGTGAACAGCCACGCGCGGGCGGCCTCGGGCTCCGCGTCGCGCAGGTCCGCGCGGCGCTCGAAGGCCCGGGCGAACGTCTCGGCCACGAGGTCGACGGCGACCTCGGGGTCGAACGTCCGCCGGGCGAAGTGCCGCAGCAGCTCCGTGGCGTGCAGCGCGTAGAGCTGCGAGATGTCCTCGCCGGTCAGCGCCACGTCATGGTCCCGTCGCCGGGGTCGGTGTCCTGGTCATGCACAGGAGACGGGCGAGGGCCGGATCCTGTGACCGTCACGCGTACGGGCGACACGGGGCGTGGTTCGCCCGGCCCACCGGCGATCCTGCGGCGTCACCCGGGCGCGCGACGGACCTCGGGTCGGCCCGGGGGACTCGTGGGGCGTCCGCCCCGGCCGGCGGTGCCGGGTCGGGGGCCCGGCGTGGGCGCGGGCCGGGCGACACCTGGACGGCGCCGCCGCCGCCCGGTGCTCAGTCGGCGACGGGCACGACGGCCGGGCCGGCGACGTGCTCGCGGGCTCCGGCGCGCGCCGGGCGGGTCCGGTACGACGCGACGGCGACGACCAGCCCGATGGCGACGACGATCGCGCCGAAGACCCGGAAGGTCGGCAGCAGGCCCCAGGACGACACGACCAGTCCGGCGGCCAGGGCCGGGACGGAGATCGACGTGTACGCGACGAGGTAGAAGGCCGACATCGTGCGCGCCCGGCTGGCGGCCGGGATGACCGCGGTCAGCGAGCGCAGGGACCCGAGGAACGCGGCGCCCCAGCCGAGCCCGGTCAGCGCCGCGGCGGCGAGGAACAGCGGCGCGGAGTCCAGCGACAGCGAGCCGACGACGGCGGCCATCCCGATCGCCAGCACGAGGGACCCGACCGCGGTCAGCCGCCACGGCGCGGACCGCTGGAAGAGCAGCTGCGAGACGGCCCCGGAGCCGGTCAGCGCGAGGATCGCCACGCCGCCCGCCAGGTGGTTGTCGGTCGCCAGCTCGACGGTCGCCAGCTGCGGTCCGAGCGACATGAAGAGCCCGCCGATCGACCACGATGCGAGGACGCCGAGGCTCGAGAGCAGGAAGGCCCCGCGGATCGCGGCCGGCACGTGCGGCGCCTCGAAGCGCAGGTTCAGGCGGCGGCGCTCGGCGACCGGCTCGGGCATCAGGATCGCGCCGGCGAGCAGCACGGCGAAGATCCCCAGCAGCACGAGGTACGGCATGCGGGTCGGCATCGGGGCGTACTGGACCAGCGTCGCGGCGATCAGCGCGCCGAGTCCCATGCCGGCGGTGCTGAAGACGCCGTTGGCGAGCCCGGCGCTGTGGCTGTCGCGGCGGGGGTGGAGGTCCAGCAGCGCGGCGCCGGCGGACCCGAGCGCGACGCCGGTGGCGATGCCCTGCAGGGCCCGGGCGGCGAACAGCCAGGCGACGGAGGTCGCGACGAGGAACAGGCCCGTCGCGACGATCAGGGCCGCCAGCGACCAGATCAGGACCGGCCGGCGCCCGACGTCGTCGGAGATCCGACCGGCCAGCAGCAGCGCGGCGAGCACGCCGATCGCGTAGACGGCGAAGACCGCGGTCAGGACGAAGGACGAGAAGCCCCACTGCTCGCGGTAGGTCGCGTACAGCGGGGACGGGGTGGACGACGCGAAGAGCGCGAGCCCGATGACGGCGGCCATCAGCCAGTAGGCGACGGTCGGCGGGAGCTCGAAGCGGCGGCCGGTGCCGGACGGGCCGGTCGCGTCGGCGGCGGGGGCGGACGCACCGGGAGCGGCGGACGGGGAGAGTGGGGTGGAGCGGAACGCGGTCACGGTGACGGCACCTCGAGGTCGGAAGTTCCAAATGTTTGGAACTTCTGGTGTTGTAGCATAGCCACGTGTCCACTCCCGTGACGAAGACCCCGGAGGCCGCCCCCGCGAGGGAGACGATCCGGCACCCGGCGACGGACACCCTCGACCTCGCGCACGTCCTGCGCACGGTCGGCGACCCGTTGCGCCTGTCCATGATCCGCGTCCTGGCGGCCGAGGGCGAGCTGCTCTGCGGCGCCCTGGGCGAGCGGATGGGCCTGCCGAAGTCCACCAGCTCCTACCACACGCGCCTGCTGCGGGAGGCCGGTCTGACCCGCACCCGCCAGGACGGCACGCTGCGCTACATCTCGCTGCGCGACGCCGATCTGGAGTCCCGCTTCCCGGGCCTGGTCGAGGTCCTGGTGTCGCAGGCGGACGACGCGGCCTGAGCCGCACCGCGCTCGCGGTGCGCCGGCCGAGGGGCGGCGCCGGACGGACGCGCCCGGCAGGCGGCCGCACGCCCGTCGGTGTCCTGTCTAGACTCGTCCGCGGCCATGATCAGCACGAACCAACTGAAGAACGGCAACCACATCGAGGTCGACGGTGTCGTCTTCAAGGTGCTCGAGACCCAGCACGTGAAGCCGGGCAAGGGCGCCGCGTTCGTCCGCTCGAAGCTCCGCCGCACGAGCGACGGCAACGTGATCGACAAGACGTTCCGCGCCGGCGAGAAGTTCCGGGCCGTGCACACCGAGTCGCGCAACATGCAGTACCTCTACGAGGACGGCACGGAAGCGCACTTCATGGACACCTCGTCCTACGAGCAGCTCGCGATCCCGGTCGCCGCGGTCCAGTCGGCGCTGCGCTTCGTGCGCGCCAACGACGAGGTCCAGATCCTCTTCATCGACGACCAGCCGTCGGACGTCCAGCTGCCGTCGTCCGTCGAGCTCGAGGTCACGTTCACCGAGCCCGGCCTGCGCGGCGACACCGCCTCCGGCGGCGGCGACAAGCCCGCCACCCTGGAGACCGGCGCCGAGATCCGCGTCCCGCTGTTCGTCAACATCGGCGACCGCGTGAAGGTCCAGACGGACTCCGGCGACTACATGTCCCGCGCCTGACCCGACCCGTCCGGGACAGCGGCGCTCGCGCGTCGCACCCTCCGCAGGACCTGCGACCCCGTGCTCACGGGGTCGTCGTCGTTCCGGGGCGGGCCACCTCGCGTGCCCGGCGAGCGCGAGGCGCGGTCCCGGGCGTCGGACGTCGGACGTGACCGGGGTGCCGCCTCAGGCCCCCGGCGCGATCGCGAGGAGGGACGCGAGCGTCGCGTCGACGTCGAAGACCGCTTCATCACCGAATCTTTACGGACCGCGGTCCACTTAAGTCGTTGCGTCCGGTAGTATTCGTGAAGACCAAATCACCGAAACCGGATCCGTGATCCGGATTGGAGCACATCATGGCCCTTCCCGCCGGCACCTGGACCACCGACACCGTCCACTCCAGCGTCACGTACGCGATCAAGCACAACGCGCTGACGCTCTTCCGCTCGGGCTTCTCCGAGTACGAGGTCACGCTCGAGGTCGGCGAGGACGGCGCGGCGTCGCTGAAGGGCGAGGTCGCGGTCGACTCGTTCACGATCAGCAACGAGCAGTTCGTCCAGCACCTCAAGAGCGCCGAGTTCTTCGACACCGAGAAGTTCCCGAAGATCACGTTCGTCTCCACCGAGGTCGGTCAGCACGGCGACCACCTCCACATCACCGGCGACCTCACGATCCACGGCGTCACGAAGTCGGTCTCCGGCACCGCCGCGTTCACCGGTCCGGTCGAGGGCGCGTTCGGCGGCACCCGCGTCGGCATCCAGGTCGCGTACCAGCTGGACCGTCGCGACTTCGGCATCACCTGGCAGGTGCCGCTGGCCGGTGGCGGCGACTACCTCGGCACCGACGTCGAGCTCGCCCTGCAGCTCGAGCTCGTCAAGGCCTGATCCGTCGGGCTCGCCTCGTCCGGCGGCCGGCGTGCCGCCGCGTCGGGGGACGGGCCCACGGACGCGTCCACCCCGCCCGTCGGTCGACGGGCGGGTGGCGTAGCCTTCCGGCCGCATGTCACGTCGGAGCGACCAGCGGCGGGAAGCCGTCTTCACCGTCTACCAGCACGACCTGACGGGGCGGCCGCTCCACGACCTCTTCGACCAGGACGCCGCGATGTTCACGCGCTCCCTGGCCCACGCGACGACCGACCACCAGGACGAGTTCGACGCGCTGATCGGCAAGCACGCCAAGGGCTGGAGCGTCGACCGCATCAACCCGCTCGAGCGCTCGATCATGCGCGTGGCGCTGCTCGAGATGCTGCACCCGGACATGGTCCCCGCCGACAGCCCGATCCCCGCCGAGGGCGCGATCTCCGAGGCCGTCGACACCGCCAAGACGTTCTGCGACGCCGAGGCCCCCGGCTTCGTCAACGGCATCCTCTCGGCGATCCTCAAGGACGCCTCGACCCGCTCCTGACCGCGGCCCCGCGCCCGGTCGCCCCCGCGTCCGTCGTCACCGCGACGGCCCGCGATCCCGCTCCTGGACGGGCTCCGTCGGTGCGCGGCCCCGGTGGGCCACCCGGGCGCGCCCGATCCTTCACACTGTGGGGGTGAGCGACCCGGCCGCGGACCAGGACCTGCAGATCCAGATCGCCCGACTCGAGCACGCGCTCGCCGTGGTCGCCGACGAGGCGGCCGAGCCCGACCGTCAGGTCGCGGCGGCCGAGCAGGCGTCGCAGTCGGCCACCGACGCCGGCGCCGCGTTCGACCGCCTCGTGCGCGAGGCCGGCACGCGATGAGCGGCCGCTACCCGGACGACCTGCGCGCCGCGGTCGACGGCTACCTCGCGGAGCTGCGCTTCCCCGCGCGCGCCGCGGCGGTGGGCGGCCTCGAGGAGGCGATGCGCTACTCGCTGCTGGCCGGCGGCAAGCGGATCCGTCCTGTCCTGGCGCTCGCGACGGCACGGGCGCTCGGCGTCGAGCAGCGCACGGCGATGCCCCTGGCCGCCGCGATCGAGCTCATCCACACGTACTCGCTGATCCACGACGACCTGCCGGCGATGGACGACGACGACCTGCGCCGCGGCCGACCGACGTGCCACGTCGCCTACGGCGAGGACGTCGCCATCCTCGCGGGCGACGCCCTCTACGCCGAGGCCTTCAAGCACCTGCTCACCGCGGGCCTCGCGGCGGGGGTCCCGGCCGAGAACCTGCTCGTCGCCGCGGCGGAGCTCGCCGACGCCACCGGCGTCGACGGGATGGTCGGGGGCCAGTACCTCGACGTCACCGCCGACAAGGCGCTCGCCGCGGCGGCGCCGGACGCCGTCGGCTTCGCCGCGGCCGCGTCCCCCGGCGACGACGTCGCTCCCGGGCCCGGTCGCCCGTCCCCGGCGATGGTCACGGACGCGCCGGCCGCCCCGCTCGCCACCGCCGAGGACCTCCGCGTCCTCCACGAGCTGAAGACCGGCCGACTGATCGGCGCGTCCGTCGGCTGCGTGCTGCGCCTCGCCGGGATCGCCGACGAGCGCGCCGTGGCGCTGGAGGGGTTCGCCGCGGACCTCGGTGTGCTCTTCCAGGTCGTCGACGACATCCTCGACGTCACCGGCACGGACCAGGACCTCGGCAAGCCCCAGGGCAGCGACGAACGTCACGGGAAGCGCACGTACGTGACCGAGTACGGTTTGGAGGGGGCGCGCCGCATGGCTGCCGACCTCCACGACGCCGCATCCACGGCCCTCCGCTCCGTCGTACCCTCAGCAGGAGCGCAGGACCTGCACACCCTCACCGCGTTCATCCACACGAGGACCAACTGACACCGTGACCCGTCTGCTGGACCGCATCGATCGCCCGCAGGACCTGCACGGCCTCTCCGAGGAGCAGCTGCAGCAGGTCGCCCAGGAGGTCCGCGAGCACATCATCGACACGGTGGGCGAGATCGGCGGCCACTTCGGCGCGAACCTCGGCACGTGCGAGATCGCCGTGGCCCTGCACTCGCTGCTGGACAGCCCCAAGGACAAGATCCTCTGGGACGTCGGCCACCAGTCCTACCCGCACAAGATCCTCACGGGCCGCCGGGACCAGCTGGGCACGATCCGCAAGTACGACGGCATGGCGCCGTTCTGCGCGATCCACGAGTCCGAGCACGACATCATGGGCGCCGGCCACGCGTCGACGTCGATCGGCTACGGCGTCGGCCTGCGCGAGGGCATGAAGCTCCGCGAGGCCGACGGCGAGGCCGGGCACGCGGGCAAGGTCGTCGCGGTGATCGGCGACGGCGCGATGACCGGCGGCGTCGCCTTCGAGGCCGCGCACCAGGCCGGCGGCCTGGGCACCCCCCTCGTCGTGATCCTCAACGACAACGGCATGTCGATCTCGCCGAACGTCGGCGCGCTGTCGCGGTACTTCCAGGGCGTCCGGCTGCACCCGAAGCTCTGGCACGGTCGCGAGAAGGTCGAGGAGCGCCTGGCGGACCTGCCCGGCGTCGGCGGCCTCGTCGAGAACGTCGGCCCGAAGCTCAAGGGCTCGATGAAGCTCCTGAACGCCCAGGGCGAGCTCTGGGAGTCCCTGGACTGGGCGTACGTCGGCGTCGTCGACGGCCACGACGTGTCCGCCCTGCGGGCCGCACTGCGCCAGGCCTTCAAGGCCGACCGCCCGGTCGTCGTCCACGTCAAGACCGTCAAGGGCAAGGGCTTCGCGCCGGCCGAGGACGGCGGGCTGGAGGGCATGGAGCAGTGGCACGCGGCCAAGCCCGGGTCGATCGTCGCCGGCGCGCCCGCCCCGAAGAAGGCGGTCGACCCCGACGCGCCGCCGAAGCCCCCGACCTACACCCAGGTCTTCGGTGAGCGGATGATCGAGGAGGTCCGCGCGGACCGCCGCGTCGTCGGCATCACCGCCGCGATGAACACCGGCACCGGGCTCAACCTGCTGCAGGTCGCCGAGCCCGAGCACTACTTCGACGTCGGCATCGCCGAGCAGCAGGCGCTGCTCTTCGCGTCGGGGCTCGCGCTCGAGGGGCTCAAGCCCGTCGCCGCGATCTACTCGACGTTCCTGCAGCGCGCCTACGACCAGATCGTCCACGACGTCGCGCTCCAGGAGCTCGACGTCGTCCTGGCGATGGACCGCGCCGGCCTCGTCGGCGACGACGGCCCGACGCACCACGGCGTCTTCGACATCGCGTACCTGCGGCACCTGCCCAACATCGTGCTCGCCGCGCCCCGCGACGAGTCCCAGCTCGTGCACCTGCTGCACACGGGCATCGACCACCCCGGCACCTTCGCGCTGCGCTACCCGCGCGGCGAGGGCACCGGCGTGCCGCTGCCGACGGGGAAGGACGGCGCCCGGGTCCTGCCGATCGGCAAGGGCGAGGTCCTCCGCCAGGGCGACCGCGTCGCGATCCTCGGCTACGGCTCCGGCGTCGGGATCGGCCTCGAGGCCGCCGCCATCCTGCACGAGGCGGGCGTCGAGGCGACCGTCGCGGACGCGCGCTACGCGAAGCCGATCGACGTCGAGCTCGTCCGCGAGCTCGCGGCGCACCACGAGGTCCTCGTGACGATCGAGGAGGGTGTGCTGCAGGGCGGCTTCGGCTCCGCGGTCTGGGAGGCGGGGGAGGAGCACGGCGTCGACTGGGGCGCCTGCCGGATCCTCCGCGTCGGCCTGCCCGACCGCTACGTCACGCACGGCGCGCCGGCGCTGCTGCACGCCGAGGTCGGGTTCACCGGCGGCGACGTCGCCGCCCGCGTCGGCACGGCGCTGGGCGTCGCCGTGGGCCCGTGATCCCCGGGACCCCCGGCGTCGAGATCGCGACCGACCGGCGGGAGCTTCC
>NZ_JBFAPC010000008.1:0-62466 GCF_040675535.1 Patulibacter sp. NPDC049589
CGTCGCCCGCTGTCCCGGGTTCCTCTCGCTGCGCGAACGGATCCTCGAGCTCGCGCAGCCCGAAAGCCATCACCGAGCCGTCGACGTCGGCTCGGCGTCCACGGTCTCGGCGTCGACGGTCTCCTCGGCGACCGCCGCCGCGGTCACGCCGGCCGGCACGACGTCCGTCGACGGGACGGGGATCGCGACCGGCTGCTCGGCCCGTGCCGGGTGGCGGTCCCCGCCGGTCAGCGCGTCGTACGCCATCACGGCCGCGCGGCCGCGCTCGGCGCCGGCCCGCAGCGCGTCGGGGTCGGTCTCCAGGCGGCCGACGATCGGGCCCTCGGGGGTGATCACGAGCGCCCGGCCGGCCTCGACGAGGTCCGCGAGCAGCGTCGTGTCGTCGTACGGCGTGGTGCCGTCGGAGACCATCGACGCCGCGAGGCGCGGGTCCCACCGCGACAGGAGGCGGCCCTCGAACGAGCGCTGCACGACGCCGGCGCGCGGGTGGGCCGGCGTCGGACGCGTGGAGAGCACCACGAGGTGCGTGGCGCCCAGCGCCAGCGGCGTGCGGCACGGGATCGGCTCGTGCAGCAGCGGGTCGCACCATGCGTGCTCGCCGTGGACGACCGGCGGACCGCCGAAGACCGGGACGCGGCAGGACGCGCGGAGGCGCTCGAAGAGGCCCTCGCGGTCGCGCGGGTCGGGCATCGCGACGACGTGCTGCTCGACGAGGTCGTAGGCCAGCGCGTGGAACGTCGGCCGGCTGTGGTGCAGCGCCTCGAAGTCCAGCGGGCGGACGTGCGTCATGACCTCGTCGATGAGGTCGTCGAGGTGCAGCAGCGGGCCGCCGCTGAGGTACCGGCGCCAGTTGACGAAGCGCCGTGCGGGGAGGTCCTCGAAGTAGATCGGCAGGCCCTCGTGGGCCTGGCCTGCGAGGAAGTAGGCGCCGTTGAGGGCGCCGGCCGACGAGCCGTAGACGTGATCGAACAGGCGAGCGCCGTCGAGGTCCTGCAGCGCGGCGACCATCCCGGCCGACACGACGCCCCGCATGCCGCCGCCCTCGATGCACAGCGCGAGCTTGTACGGGTCGGGGTACCCGGCGCGACGACGCTCCAGCACGCGAGAGATGTGGTCCACGTTCACATCATCGTCACGGAACGGCGGTTCATCCATGTCCAGTCGGACAGGATCGTCCGAAGGTTGATTGTCAGAGAACAGGGGAATCACTCCATCATCCCCTACCCGCAGGTCGGGTCCCGCTCCCACTGGATCCGCGCGGGCGCGTCGCGCGAGGCCGGGGGCCGCGGAAGACCGACGCG
Organism: Patulibacter sp. NPDC049589; assembly: GCF_040675535.1. Lineage (NCBI taxonomy): Bacteria > Bacillati > Actinomycetota > Thermoleophilia > Solirubrobacterales > Patulibacteraceae > Patulibacter > Patulibacter sp. NPDC049589. Next base: position 1,302 of record NZ_JBFAPC010000008.1, read on the forward strand.
CGCCTCCGCGCCATGCCGTGGCCGGAATCTTCTAGTCACTGTAGGATTCCCAACCATGGCTTCCTCCCCTGCTGCGTCGGGCGCCATGCCCGGCGCGTCGGATCCGATCGATCGCGAGACCTGGCTCGTCGCCGGTGTCGTGATGATCGGCGCGGTCATGTCGATCCTCGACACGACGATCATCAACGTCGCGATCGACCGCCTCGCGTCCGACTTCAACTCCTCGATCACGACCATCCAGTGGGTCGTGACCGGTTACACCCTGGCGCTCGCGTCGGTGATCCCGATCACCGGCTGGGCGTCGGACCGCTTCGGCACCAAGCGCATCTACCTCTGGTCGCTCGTCCTCTTCATGGCGGGGTCGATCCTCTCCGGCCTCGCGTGGAGCGCCGAGTCGCTGATCTTCTTCCGCGTGCTCCAGGGCATCGGCGGCGGCATGATCATGCCCGCGGTCATGACGATCATGACCAAGAAGGCGGGCCCCCACCGAATGGGCCGCGTGATGGGCGCGCTCGGCGTGCCGATGCTGATCGCTCCGATCGTCGGGCCGGTCCTCGGCGGCTGGCTCGTCGACGACGTCTCCTGGCGCTGGATCTTCTACATCAACGTGCCGATCGGCATCGTCGGCTTCTTCGGCGCCCTCCGGGTCCTCGAGACCGACGCGCCCCAGGCGACGCACAAGCTCGACTGGCTCGGCCTGCTGCTGCTCTCCCCCGGCCTGACGGTGATGATCTTCGGCCTCGCCGAGTCCTCCAGCGACGGCTTCGGCGCGACGAAGTCGTGGGCCCCGATCGTCGTCGGCGCCGTCCTGGTCGCCGCGTTCCTGCGCCACAGCTGGACGGCGACGGACCCGCTGATCGACATCCGCACCTTCGTCGGCACCCGGGCCGGGGCGGCCGCGGGCGTCTTCCTGCTGTTCTCGATCTCGTTCTTCGGCGCGCTGCTGCTCGTGCCGCTCTACTACCAGTCCGTCCGCGGCGAGTCCGCGCTCGGGTCCGGCCTGCTGCTGATCCCGCAGGGCGTCGGCGCGATGATCACGATGCCGATCGCCGGCCGGCTGACCGACCGGATGGGCCCCAACCGGCTCGCGGCCTTCGGCATCCCGCTGCTCGTGATCGGGATGTCGCCGTTCGCGTTCGTCGACGCGGACACGTCGCTGACGCTGCTGGCGTCGTTCGGCTTCGTCCTCGGCCTCGGGATGGGCTTCTCGATGATGCCGACGATGACCGCCGCGATGCAGTCGGTCCCGCCGCAGGCCATCGCCCGGACGAGCACCGCGATGAACATCATCCGGCAGTCCGGCGCGTCGATCGGCACCGCGATCGTGTCGGTCGTCCTGGCGTCGAACATCAAGGACGAGCTCGGCTCGCGTGCCGGGGGCGGCGGCGGCTTCGAGGCCGTCCACGGCCTCAGCGGCGCCCAGCGCGACGCCGTGGCGGAGCCGCTGGCCAGCGCGTTCGGCGGCACGTTCGTATGGGCGCTGGTGCTGCTGGCGCTCGCGTTCCTGCCGGCGCTCGCGATGGCGCTGATGAAGACGAAGCCCGCGCCCGCGGGGCCGGGCGGGCCGGGCGGCGAGCGCGTCCCGCCGCCGGTCGTCCTGGCGGAGTAGCCCGCCGGGCCGGGCGTCCGTCGCGCGGATCCCCCGGAACCGGAGCGCGCGTCAGGCGGCGCGCGGACGGGGCGCGGCGCACCCGTCCGCCCTGTCCGCCACCGTTCCCGGTGGATGTCGACGGTCCGCACCCCGCCACCAGCCCCCGCGCGCACGACCCAGCCGGACCCGGGCTGGGCGCCCACGCCCCTGCACCCGGGCTGGTGGCGCGACGGCGTCCTCTACCAGGTCTACCCGCGCTCGTTCCTCGACACCGACGGCGACGGGCACGGCGACCTGCCGGGCGTGGCCGCCCGCCTGCCGTACCTGCAGCGGCTCGGCGTCTCGGGGATCTGGATGACGCCGATCACCGACAGCCCCAACGCGGACTGGGGGTACGACGTCTCCGACTACCTGGCCGTGCACCCGGACTTCGGCACTGCCGGCGACGCGCGGGAGCTCTTCGACGCCGCGCACGAGCGGGGCCTCGGCGTCATCCACGACATCGTCCCCAACCACACCTCCGACCGGCACCCGTGGTTCGTCGACGCGTGCACGGGGCGCGACGCGCGCTTCCGGGGCTTCTTCGTCTGGGCGGACCCGCGGCCCGACGGCTCCCCGCCGAACAACTGGGTCTCGATGTTCGGCGGGCCCGCCTGGGCCTGGCACGAGCCGACCGGCCAGTACTACCTGCACAACTTCACGCCGCAGCAGCCGGACCTGAACTGGTGGGACCCGCGCGTCCGCCGGGCGTTCCGGACGATCCTGCGGCACTGGACGGGGCTCGGCGTCGACGGCTTCCGGGTCGACGTCTGCCAGGCGATCGTCAAGGACCGCGAGCTGCGCGACAACCCGCCCGCCACCGCCGAGGACCGCACGAACGTGCGCCTGCGCGGCCAGCGGCCCGTCTACTCGATGAACCGGCCCGAGGTCCACGACGTGCTGCGCGAGTGGCGCGGGCTGCTGGACCGCCATCCGCGCCGCCCGATCCTGCTCGGCGAGACGAACACGCACGACCTCGCGGCGCTGTCGCGCTACTACGGCGACACCGGGGCCGGCGGCGGCAGCGAGCTGCACATGGCGTTCAACTTCCGCTTCATGAGCCAGCCGTACGAGGCCGGGCCGCTGCGGGAGATCATCGCCGAGACCGAGCGGGTCCTCCCGGCCCACGCCCAGCCGGTCTGGACGCTGTCCAACCACGACGGCTCGCGCTACGTCACGCGCTGGCTGGAGGGCGACCAGGACCGCGTCCGGGGCGCCCTGATGCTCCTGCTCTGCCTGCGTGGGACGGCGATGCTCTACTACGGCGACGAGCTCGGTCTGGAGGACGCGCCGCCGATCCCGGTGGAGGACGCGCGCGACCCGCTCGCGCACGGCGGCCTGCCCGGCAAGGAGAGCCGCGACCCCCACCGGGCCCCGATGCCGTGGGACGGCTCCGCGCACGCGGGGTTCAGCAGCGCGACGCCCTGGTTGCCCGCCCACGACCCGGCCCGGACGAGCGTCGAGGCGCAGGAGCGCGACCCCGACAGCCACCTGCGCACCACCACCGACCTGATCGCGCTGCGCGGCGCGCACCCCGACCTGCACCGCGCCCCGATGGAGCTGCCGGAGCTGGCCGACGGCGTGCTCACGCTGCGCCGCGGCCCGCTGGACTGCCACGTCAACCTGTCGGGCCGCGACGTCGAGCTGCCGGGCGGGCGCGTCCTGCTGGCCACGCGGCGTCGCGACGACGGGACGGCGCCCGAGCGCCTGCGGCTCGCCCCGTGGCAGGGCGCCGTGGTCGCGCGCGGCTGAGGACGTCGTCGCCGCGGACCGGCCGGCGCGCCGCCGCGGCACCGACGGCCGGCCGGTACGTACCGTCGTGCCGGTCAGATCGCGAGCCCGCGTCTTCCCGTGGATGCGCGCCAAGCGCGCGGGCCAGGACCTGGAGGCCCTGGCGGAGCGGTTCACCCCGGTCGCCGACGCCCTGCGCGACGCGCTGACCGAGGGCCCCTGGCTCCTCGGCGACCGCTTCACCGTCGCGGACGTCCTCTGCAGCGGGCCGCTCGGCACGGCGTTCCGCCGTGGTCTGATCGACGAGGACGGCCCGCTGCGCGACTACCTCGACCGCGCGGCCGCCCGGCCGGCGAACCTGCGGGCCGAGGCGGTGCGGGCGCCCGCAGTCGGCTGATCGGCGCCCGGGCCCGTGGCCGGACGGGACCACGGCCCGGGCGCGGGCCGGCGGCCGGGCGAACGGGTCGAGCAGGTCGGCCGAACCGGAGGGGTCGACGTTTCCGGCCGAACCGCACGGGAGAGCGGCCCTCCATGAGCCCGACCGCGGACCCCTTCCGGCTGCAGCGCTTCGTCGACGCCCAGGACGCCGGCGGCACCTACGACGCGGCCCCCCGCCGCCCGCGGCGGGGAACGGACGGCGTCGGGCGTCGGCCCGCGCGAGCGCGGTCTCTCAGGCGGTCGCGACCGTCGCCGTCGGCGATGAACGGTCGCGCTGGCGGGCGGCCGGGACGACGAGCGGGGTCCCGGTCTCCGGGTCCGGGATGACCCGGCAGCGCAGGCCGAAGACCCGCTCGACGAGCTCGGCGTCGACGACGGTGGACGGGTCGCCCTCGGCGACCACCGCGCCGTCGCGCATCGCGATCAGGTGGGTCGCGTAGCGGCAGGCGTGGTTGAGGTCGTGAAGGACCGCGACCATCGTGCGGCCCTGCTCCTCGTGGAGGTCCGCGCAGAGGTCGAGGACCTCGATCTGGTGCGCGATGTCCAGGAAGGTCGTCGGCTCGTCGAGCAGGACGATCGGGGTCTCCTGGGCGAGCACCATCGCCAGCCACACGCGCTGGCGCTGGCCGCCGGAGAGCTCGTCGACCGCGCGGGTGGCGAGGTCGGTGACGTCGGTGGAGGCCATCGCGGCCGCGACCGCGCGCTCGTCCTCGCGCGACCACTGACGGAGCAGGCCCTGGTGCGGGTAGCGGCCGCGGGCGACGAGGTCGGCGACGGTGATGGCGTCCGGCGCGATCGAGCTCTGCGGCAGGAGGCCCAGGCGCCGAGCGACCTCCTTGGACGGCAGGCTCTGGATCGGCCCGCCGTCGAGGACCACGGTGCCCGACGACGGCTTCAGCATGCGCGCCAGGGCGCGCAGCAGCGTCGACTTGCCGCAGGCGTTGGGCCCCACGATCACCGTGAACGACCCGTCGGGGATCTCGACCGTGAGGTCCTCGGAGACCGTCCGCTGGTCGTAGCCGAGGGCGAGCCCCTCGCCGCGGAGCCGCGCCCCGTCCGTCGTCGGATCCTGCGTCATGCTCGACCGCCTCGCCATTCGTTCCACAGCAACCAGATGAGATAGCCCCCGCCCGCGACCCCGGTGACCACGCCGACCGGCAGCTGCTGGTCGGGGAAGAGCCGCTGGGCGGCGAAGTCGCTCGCGATCAGCAGGACCGCGCCGGTCATCGCCGCGACGCCGACCCCCGGACCCGTCGCCCGGGTCAGCCGCCGCCCGATCTGCGGGGCCGCGAGCGCGACGAACAGGACCGGCCCGGTCGACGACGTCGCGACCGCGGTGAGGGCGACCGCCAGCACGAGCAGCCCGTTGCGCGCGGCCGCCACCGGCACGCCGAGCGCGACGGCCGCGTCGTCGCCCATCTCCATCATCCGCAGCTCGCGCGCGGCGAGGAAGACGAGCGGCAGCACGACCGCCAGGGTGACCGCGACCGGCACCACGTGCTCCCAGCCGCGGCCGTTGAGGCTGCCGGTGATCCAGACGTTCGCGGCGGCTGCGTCCTCGAGCCGGGCGCGCGTCAGCAGGTAGTCGGTGACGCCGACCAGCACGAAGCTGGTGCCGATGCCGACGAGGATCAGGCGGTAGCCCTGGACGCCCTCGCCTCCGCGGAAGGCGAGCAGCCAGACGACGACCGCCGTGCCGATGCCGCCGGCGAGCGCGCCGAGGGCCACTGCGCCGGACCCGCCGTCGAAGACGACGATCTGGAGCACCGCTCCGGCGGACGCGCCCGCGGTGAATCCGATGATGTCGGGACTGCCCAGCGGGTTGCGCGTGACGGACTGGAAGATCGCGCCGGCGGCACCCAGGGCGGCGCCGACGAGGACCGCGGTCAGCGCGCGCGGCAGCCGGATCGTCTCGACGATGAACGACGTGCTCTGGTCGCCCCCGCCGAGCAGCGTCGAGATCACCTGGCCGGGGCTGATCGGGTACTCCCCCGTCCCGACCGCCAGGACCAAGAAGACCAGGAGCACCACGGCGAGGACGCCCAGGACGCCGACGACCCGCGGCTGGACCCGCAGCGTGAGCCCGACCACGGGCACCCGCACCACCCGGCCGAGCCCCGCGACCGCGCCGGTGGTCGCGTGCGCGACCGGGACCTCCGTCGCCGTGCTCACAGCTGCGCGATCCGCTTGCGGCGGACGATCGCGATGAAGACCGGGGCGCCGATCACCGCCGTGACGATGGAGACCTGCAGCTCGCCGGGGCGCGTGACGATCCGCCCGATGACGTCGGCCGAGAGCAGCAGGATCGGGGCGAGCACGAGCGAGTACGGCAGCACCCAGCGCTGGTCGGGCCCGGTGATCGCCCGTGCGACGTGCGGGACGGTCAGCCCGACGAACGAGATCGGCCCGGCCGCGGCGGTGGCGGCGCCGGCCAACAGCGTCACGCCGAGGGCTCCGAGCGCCCGGGTGCGGGCGACGTTGGCACCGAGCGCGCGGCTGACGTCCTCGCCGAGCGCCAGGGCGTTCAGCGGTCGGGCGAGGGCGAGCGCCAGGAGGACCCCGACCACGATGAACGGGGCGATCTGGCCGGCGAGCGCCTGCTCGTGTCCGGCCAGGGACCCGACCTGCCAGAAGCGGTACTGGTCGAAGACCCGCGGCTTGAGCGTCGTGATGCCCTGGACGACGGCGTAGAGCGCGAAGGTCAGGGCGATGCCGGCCAGCGCCAGGCGGACCGGCGTCGCGCCGCTTCCCCCGCGCGCCGCCACGCCGTAGACGATCACGGTCGCGAGGCCCGCCCCCAGGAACGCGAACCAGACCTGCACCTTCGGGTCGACGTAGCCGAAGATCGCGATGCCGCCGACGACGCAGGCCGCCGCGCCCGCGTTGACGCCGAGGATGCCGGGGTCGGCGAGCGGGTTGCGGGTCAGGGCCTGCATCAGCGCGCCGGCCATGCCCAGCGCCGCGCCGACGAGCAGCCCGAGCAGGGTGCGCGGGATGCGCAGGTCGTGGACGACGACCGCCTCGTCGGAGCCGTCGGGGTGGAACACGAGGTCCCACACGCGGTCCAGCGGAATCGAGCGCGCGCCGACGCTGACGCTCGCGGCGACCACGGCCACGAGGACCACGATCGCCGCGAGCAGCCCGAGGGCGAGGAGCGAGCTGCGGCGGCGTGAGCCGGCCGGGGCGACGGGCTCGGCCGTCGGCGCGCTCGTGGAGATGCTGACGCTCACGTACAAAGGGAACCCTAACGGGGATCGGGAGACCTTGCCGCACGGCGGGGTGCCGCGCTGCCGGCGAACCGGCGGGCCGCGGCCGGGGGCGCCGGGCGGGCGCCGCCGGCGGTGCGGGTCAGCGCGTCTTCGGGGCAGCGAGCTGCGGGATCACGCGGTCCAGGGCGTAGGGGATGCTCAACACGCTGTTGAACGTGACCGCCGCGCCGGTGAACGGGGCCTTCGTGTAGTCGAGGTAGGACACGCGGCCGTCCTTGACGACGTCCAGCCGGTTGTAGAGCCGGTTCTTCCGCAGCTTCCCGACGAGCACCGGGTCCGACGTCCACGCGAGGCGGTCGACGTCGAGGAGCCGGGCCTCCTCGGCGCTGACGATCGTGGTGTTCTCGCCCGTCTTGAAGCGGCCGTCGAGGAACTTCGGGGTGGTCTTGAAGCCCAGCGCGGCGAAGAAGCGCGTCTTGGCGTCCTGCGGGGAGAAGACGCTGAAGTTGCCGTCGACGAGGTCCGCCATCATCACGAGCGTCTGCCGGCTCCACTCGGGGTGCTCGCCGCGGAGCGTCGCGAAGCGGGCGTGCAGGTCGTCGACGAGCTTCCGGGCCTGGGGCTCGCGGCCGACCGCACGCCCCGCCGTGATCGTCATGTCCTCCCACGGCGCGCCGAACGCGTCGTACTTCGGGTCGTTGGCGACCACCGGGGCGATCTTCGAGAGCTTGTCGTACTTCGTCTCGTCGATGCCCTCGTAGAGCGCGAGGATCAGGTCGGGGCGGAGCGCGGCGACCTTCTCGTAGTTCGTCTCGTCCGCCAGGGCGACGATCTCGGGGACGCTGCCGCCGGCTGCCTTCTCGGCCCAGGGGAAGATCGCGCCGGGCTCCTCGTTGAACCACTCGACCGTGCCGACGGGCTTGACGCCCAGCGCGAGCAACGGATCCTGGTCGCTCCAGCCCAGCGCGACCACGCGCTTGGGCTCGCGCTCGATCGTCGTGCTGCCGTGGGCGTGCTCGATCGTCACGGGGAACGCCGAGGCGGGCGCCCCCGCGGCCGACGAGGTAGGCGCGGCCGACCCGGCGTCGTCGGAGTCGCTCCCGCACGCGGCAAGCGCCAGGGCGAGGAGGCCGGCGACGAGCAGGGCGAGGAGGACTCGGAGCGGCAGGCATGGCCGCGCGGGGACCGCGGACATGACCTTCACGCCTCCTCGACGTCGTCGGGCGTGTCCCGGTGCTTCCAATAGCCGATCGCCTGCTGGGGGCCGATCGCGAGGCCGCGCTCGTCGCGCAGGTGCTCGCGCAGGCCGCGCACGGCGAGCGACTCACCCGCGACCCAGACCTTCGCCGTGCCGCGCGGGAACGATGCGGCGCGGACCGCCTCCTCCAGCCGCCGGGAACGTCCCGCGGGCTCGCCGTCGCGCGTGACCCACTCGAGGACGAGGTCCGCCTCCGACGCCATCTCCTGGCGCTCGCCGGCGTCGGCGATCTCGACGAACACGAGCGTCGGATGGCCGGGCGGCAGGCGGTCCAGCGTCGCGGCGATCGACGGCAGGCCGGTCTCGTCGCCGACCAGGAGGGTCCAGTCGGCGGTGGGCTCGCCGTAGAAGTGGATCCGCGGACCCGCAAAGCCGAGGACCTCCCCCGGCTGCGCGCCCGTCGCCCAGCGGGAGCAGCGGCCGTGGTCGCCGTGGAGAACGAAGTCGACCGTCAGCAGCGGGCCGTCGGGGCCGTCCGCCACGTAGTCCCGGACGGTGTAGTTGCGCCAGTGCTGGTCCGGGGCGTCGGGCGCGAAGCGCCAGCCGTTGACCGGGAGCTCCGGCCGGTCCGCTCCGTCCTCGGGCCAGATCAGCGTGATGATCTCGCCCGGCTCCTCGTCCGGCAGCCGGGCGAGGTCCTCACCGGCGAACGTGATCCGCTGGACGCCGGGGGTCACCCGTTCGATCCCCGCGACGGTGATGTGTCCCGTCGTGAGCGGTGACGGGCGCTCCTTGGCCCGGAGCGCGGCGGGGGACAGCGATGCAGACATGTAGGTCACCCTAACAAGGACGGGGCCGGTGGGCGTCGGGACCGAGGTGCCAGACTCGGGGCTCGTGCCGCGTCCCGCCCTCACGGACCCCGCGATCCGGCGCTGGGCCGTCGTGGCGGCGGCGTCCGCGGCGGGCGGCTTCGGCGCGGCGGCCCTCGGCGTGCCCTCTCCCGCGCTCTTCGCCGGCCTGCTGGTCGGCCTCGCGTTCGCGCTGCGGACCACCTGGGGGCTCGACGTGCCGGACCTCGGCGCCCGGGGCGCGCAGGGCGTCCTCGGCGTGTCGCTCGGCATCCTCGTGCAGAGCTCGACGCTGACGGAGATCGGGGGCAACGCGGCGCCGATCCTCGGTGTGACGCTGGCGACGCTCGTCGCGACCGTCCTGGCCGGGCTGGCGATGAGCCGCCTGACCGGGCTGGACCGCCCGACGGCGTCCTTCGGGATGGTCGCGGGAGGCGCGTCCGGCATCGTCGCGATCAGCCGCGAGCTCGGTGCCGACGAGCGCCTCGTCGCCGTCATGCAGTACCTGCGGGTCCTCGTGATCGTCGTCCTGACGCCGCTGGTGGCCGGGATCGCGGGCGGCGGCGGGGGCGGATCCGCCGGGCCCGGCGGACCGTCGGGCCCGTGGCTCGAGGGCGTGGCGATGCTCGTGCTCTGCCTGGGTGCGGGGACGCTCCTGGCCCGCATGACCCGCCTGCCCGCGGGCTCGCTGCTCGGGCCGCTGATCGTCGCGGCCGGGCTGTCGCTGGGCGGCGTGTCACTGGTCGCGCCGGTGCCGCCGGCGGTGCTGCAGGTCGCCTACGTGGTGATCGGCCTGTCGGTCGGCCTGCGCTTCACGGTCGCCAGCCTGCGCCACGCGGCACGGATCCTGCCGGCCACGCTCGGCATGATCGCCGCGCTGATCCTCGTGACCGCGGGGCTCGGGATGCTGCTCGTCCCCCTGGCCCACGTGGGCGCGCTGGACGCGTACCTGGCGACGACGCCGGGCGGCCTCTACGCGGTCCTGGCCGCGGCCTCGACGAGCGACGTCGACGCGACGTTCGTGCTCGCGGTCCAGGTCCTCCGCCTCTTCGCGATGCTCCTGGCCGCGCCGTTGCTGGCCCGCTGGCTGGCGGGGCGGGAGCGGGCGGCGACGGCCCGCCTCTGACCGGGGGCCGGAGGCCGGTCCCGGCGGGTTCGGTCGCGCCGGGACGAGTTCGGGACCCCCACGGTCCACAAGTCGATGCGAGGGGGCGCGGGGTCGCCCGGCGGGCGGTGGCCGGCGAGTTCGGGACCCCCACGGTCCACAACTCGATGCATCGGACGCGGGCGCGGGCCCGCCGGGGCCTGCAACCGGAGAGCCGCTACCTGAACCCCGCGACCGCCTCCTACTTGGCGTCGATCCAGGTCTTGCCCACGCCGCCCTCGACCTTCAGCGGCGGGTCCTGGACCCACGGAGCGATCATCTCGCGCTCGACCAGGGCCTTGACGCCGTCCGGGCCGTCCATCTCGGACGCCGGGCCCTCCACGAGCAGTTCGTCGTGGATCGTCAGGACCATCCGCGAGCGGACACCGGCGTCGTCCAGGGCCTTGCGGACCCCGATCATCGCCAGCTTCATGATGTCGGCGGCGGTGCCCTGGATGATCGTGTTGACGGCCAGGCGCTCGCCGAGGGAGCGCATCTGCGGGTTGCGGGCGCGCAACTCGGGGATCAGGCGGCGGCGGCCGAACATCGTGCGGACCTCGCCGGCCTCCTTGGCCTGCTCGATCGTGGAGTCGATGAACGTCTTCACGCCCGTGAACTCGGCGAAGTAGCGGTCGATGACGTCGGCGGCCTCGCCGCGGGGGATGTTCAGGCGCTCGGCCAGGCCGAAGTCCGTCAGCCCGTACGCGATGCCGTAGTTGACCATCTTGGCCTTCGACCGCAGGCCGGCGTCGAGCTCGTCCTCCCCCACGCCGAACACGCGCATCGCGGTGGCGGTGTGGACGTCGCGGTCCTCGCGGAAGGCGTCGCGGAGCGTCTCCTCCTCGGCGTAGTAGGCGAGGATCCGCAGCTCGACCTGGGAGTAGTCGCAGGACAGCAGGACCATGTCCTCCGCCGCCTCGAAGCAGCCGCGGATCCGGCGGCCGAGGGCCGTCCGGACCGGGACGTTCTGCAGGTTCGGGTCGGTCGACGACAGCCGCCCGGTCTGCGCGACGGTCTGCTGGAACGTCGTGTGGATCCGGCTCTGCGGGTCCGCCGAGGCGAGCTTCGGCAGCACGTCGAGGTACGTCTTCGTCAGCGTCGAGAGCTCGCGCCAGCGCTCGATCAGCGGGACGATCTCGTGCTCGTCGCGGATCTGCTGGAGCACGCGGGCGTCGGTCGAGAAGCCGGTCTTGCCGCGGCGCTTGGTCGTCAGGCCGAGCTCGTCGAAGAGGATCTCGCCGAGCTGCTTGGGCGACCCGATCGTGAACTCGCGGCCGGCGAGCGCGTGGATCTTCGTCTGCAGCTCGCCGATCTCGGTGCGGACCTCGGTGCCGACCGCGTCCAGGCGCGGGACCGACAGGCGGACGCCCTCCCGCTCGATCTCGCGCAGCACGTCGACGAGCGGCAGCTCGACGTCGCGCACGAGGTCGCTCAGGCCGGCGTCGTGCAGCAGCTTGCGCTGGTGGATCGCCAGCAGCGCCACGCGGCCGGCGGCCGCCGCGGCGAGGTCCTGCACGCCGTCGGCGACCGCGACGCCCGCCTCGTCGGCGAGCTCGTCGAGCGGGTAGCCGCGGCGCTGCGGCTCCAGGACGTACTGCGCGAGCAGGGTGTCGTGCGCGAGGCGCGGCGCCTTGTACCCGTGGGCACCGCCGTCGGTCGCGCCGGCCTCCCCCGCGCCGTCGTCGTCCGGGCGCGCGCCGCCGCCCTCGGCCAGCGCCTTGCCGTCGTGCACGACGAGCGGCCGGTCCTCGAGGGCGACGAGGACGTCCGCGGGCGTGTCGCAGCCCCCGACCAAGAACTCGACGGGTCGGGAGTCGTGCAGCCGCGCGACGGCGAAGCGCAGCGGGTGCGGGTCGGCCGCGGGCGCGTCGCCCTCGGCCGGGGTCTCCTCGGTGGCGTCGGGGTCGAAGAGCTGGCCGGACTCCTCCTGCTCCGCCGCGACGGGCTCGACGACGGCGACCGCGACGGCCGCGGGGTCGCCGTCCGCCGGGTCGTGCTCGGCGAGGGCCGCGGCCAGGTCGTCCAGCGCGACCTCGCGCACGGGCGCATCGACGGTCGAGGCGTCGGGCTTCGCGCCCTTCGCGGCCGTCGGGCGGCCGTCGGAGTCGAGCAGCGGCTCCAGCCGGCGCCAGGGGTCGCGCAGCTCGAAGCGCATGAACGACTCGCGCAGCGCGGCGGCGTCGGGCTTGGCGACCAGCAGCGCGTCGAGGTCGTAGTCGACCTCCACGTCCGTGTGGATGCGCGCCAGCTCGCGGGAGATGCGGGCGTTCTCGGCGTGGTTGGTCAGGTTCTCCTTGCGCTTGGCGCCGGAGATCTGGTCGACGGACGCGAGGACGGTCTCGAGGTCACCGAACTGCTGCAGCAGCTGCGCGGCGGTCTTGTCGCCGATGCCCGGGACGCCCGGGATGTTGTCCGACGTGTCGCCCTTGAGCCCGTAGAAGTCGGGGATCAGCGCCGGCGGCAGGCCGTAGCGGTCGATCACGGCCTGGTGGTCGTAGACCTTGACCTCGGTGATCCCGCGCGCGGTCGCCATCACCCCGACGAGGTCGCCCTCGTCGATCAGCTGGAACTGGTCGCGGTCGCCGGTGACGATGACGGTGCGCAGGCCGCGCTCCCGCGCGTGGACCGACAGCGTGCCGATGACGTCGTCGGCCTCCCACCCCTCGGAGGAGACGTTGGCGTAGCCGAAGCCGGCCGAGATCTCGGCGAGGAACGGCCACTGCTGGCGCAGGAGGTCCGGCTTGCGGGCGCGCTGGGCCTTGTACTCGGGGTAGACCTCCTTGCGGCCCGACATCCCGGCGTCCCAGACGACGGCGGTCGGGACGGGCCCGAGGTCCTGGTAGAGCTTCACGAGCATCGACGCGAAGCCGAAGATCGCGTTGGTCGGCTCGCCCGTCGACGTCGCGATCGACTCGGGCAGCGCGAAGAACGCCCGGTAGGCCAGCGAGTTGCCGTCGATCAGGAGGAGGTCGGGGGTCTTGGGGGCCACCGCCCCAGCCTACGGATCACGGGCGACGACGTCGGCCGTGCCAAGCCCCGCCGAACGGGCCCCGCCCGACCGTCGGGACGGCGTCCGCCGGATTCGCGCCGGGCACGCGAAAGGGCCGCGATCCTCGTCGTGGAGGGCGAACTTGCATACTAGGCCGCACCCGACCCGGTGCTTGGCGCGTACTAGTGTTGGCCTCGTGAGCGGAACGCCGTCAGCGCAGTACTCGATCGTCATCCGGGTGGAGATCGACCACAAGCCGGGAGCCCTCGGCGAGGTCGCATCGGCCATCGGACACGCGGGAGGCGTCATCGGCGACGTCGCGCTCGTATCGGTCACGGGCGACACGCTCGTCCGCGACATCACCGTCTCCGCCGACGGCCAGAGCGCGTGGGACACGATCTCCGCCGCGATCACGGATCGGGCCGGCGCGCGCGTCCTGGCGATCACGGACCGCACGTTCCAGGTGCACGAGGGCGGCAAGCTCGAGACGACGCCGAAGCACCCGCTGAAGACCCGCGACGACCTCGCGATGGCCTACACGCCGGGCGTGGCGCGGGTCTGCAACGCGATCGCCGACGACGTCTCGCTCTCCCACGACCTGACGATCCGCAAGAACACCGTCGCGGTCATCACCGACGGCACGGCCGTCCTGGGCCTCGGCGACATCGGCCCCGAGGCGTCGCTGCCCGTGATGGAGGGCAAGTGCGTGCTGTTCAAGGAGTTCGGGGACGTCGACGCGTTCCCGCTCGCCCTGGACACCAAGGACACCGACGAGATCATCGCGATCTGCAAGGCGGTCGCCCCGACCTTCGGCGGCATCAACCTCGAGGACATCTCGGCCCCGCGCTGCTTCGAGATCGAGGAGCGCCTGAAGGCCGAGCTCGACATCCCGGTCTTCCACGACGACCAGCACGGCACCGCGATCGTCACGCTCGCCGCGCTGATCAACGCCTGCAAGATCACCGGCCGCCGGCTCGAAGACGTCAAGGTCCTCGTCACCGGCCTGGGCGCCGCCGGCATCGCGGTCACCAAGATCCTCCTGTCCGCCGGCGTGACCGACGTCATCGGCGCGGACTCCAAGGGCCTCGTCTCGACCAAGCGCGCCGACTACGTCGACGGTTCGATGAACAGCGTCAAGCGCTGGTACGCCGAGATGAGCAACCCCGACGGCCTGACCGGGCACCCGGGCGACCACCTCGCCGGGCGCGACCTCTTCATCGGCCTGTCGGGCGCGAGGATCTTCCCGGCCGAGAAGCTCGCGGTGATGAACCCCGACGCGATGGTCTTCGCGATGGCCAACCCGAACCCCGAAGTCTCCCCGGAAGAGGCCGCCCCGTACGCGCGGATCATCGCCACGGGCCGCTCGGACTACCCGAACCAGATCAACAACGTCCTGGCGTTCCCCGGCATCTTCCGCGGCGCGCTCGACGCCCGCGCGCAGCAGATCACCGAGGGCATGAAGATCGCCGCCGCCCACGCGATCGCGGACCTCGTCGCCGAGGAGGACCTGCGCGAGGACCACATCATCCCCTCCGTCTTCGACCGTGACGTGGCGCCGGCCGTGGCCGCCGCGGTGAAGGCCGAGGCGCTGGCCGCCGCCGGCGTCTGAGGGGCCGGGCGGTGCGGCCGGGCGGGTCGGCGGCCCGTCCGTCGCGGCGCCGATCGACTTCTGTACTCCTGAGGTACCGAACTCGACGCGACCGCCGACTGCTGAACGGCGCGCCGGCCGGCCATCGACTTCCGTACCGCCCGGGTACCGAACTCGATGCGACCACCGACCCGCCCCGCGTCCGCCCTCCCGCCGTCCACGGGAGGCGGGCCCGTTCCCCGGGTACGGGCCGGGCACGCGTACCCTTGACCGGGTCCGCAGCCCCGAACCCAGGAGGACCACGATGCACGTCACCGTCACCGGAGCGACCGGACTCGTCGGCTCGCGACTCGTCGCGCGGCTGCAGGAGCGCGGCGACCGCGTCACCGTATTGTCGCGGGACTCCGACCGGGCCCGCGAGGCGCTCGGCGACGTCGAGGCCGTCTGCTGGGCCCCGGGCCGCGACGCCGGCTCCACCCCGGACCCGTCGCTCGTCGCCGCCGTGGAGGGCCGCGACGCGGTGGTCAACCTCGCGGGCGAGCCGGTCTTCCAGCGCTGGACCGCGTCGTCGAAGCCGCGTATCCGCGCGTCGCGGGTGGACACGACCAAGCAGCTGGTCGCCGCGATCGGCGCGACGACCGAGCGGCCGAAGGCCCTGGTCAACGGCTCCGCGTCGGGCTACTACGGCGACACGGGCGATGCCGAGATCACCGAGGAGCACCCGCCCGCCGACGACTTCCTCGCCGACCTCGCGTCCGGCTGGGAGGCCGCGGCCCGCGGGGCGGAGGCGCACGGCCTGCGCGTCGCGGTGGTCCGCACGGGACTCGTCCTCGCCGCCGACGGCGGGGCGCTGCCGGTGATGGCGAAGCCCTTCCGACTCGGCCTCGGTGGCTGGTTCGGCAACGGCAGGCAGTACGTGCCGTGGATCCACGTCGACGACGAGGTCGGCCTGCTGCTGGCCGCGCTCGACCACCCGACGTTCAGCGGCGCGGTCAACGCCGCGGCGCCGGAGGAGGCGACGAACAAGCGCTTCTCCAAGGCCGTCGGCCAGGCGCTGCACCGTCCGGTGCTCTTCCCCGCCCCGGCCTTCGTCCTGCGGACCGTCCTGGGCGAGATGTCGGCGCTGGTGCTCGACAGCTCCCGGATGCGCCCGGGCCGCGCCGAGGAGCTCGGCTACCGCTTCGACCACCCCGGGCTGGCCGGGGCGCTGGACGACCTGCTGGGGGGCTGAGCCGCCTCGGCCCGGACGACGCCGTCCGGGCGACGCGGCCGGACACGTCCCCCCCGGGCGGAGGCCGCCGTCGGGACGACCCCGCCGGCGTCAGCGCGAGTCGATGGCGCGGACGGCGCGCCAGCCGTACGACTCGGCGCGGGCGACGCTCAGCGCCGGCGTCGTGATCGTGCCGTCGGCGTTCTGCCGGCCCTGGGCGGGCGGTCCGGGGACCGGGACCTTCACGAAGGCCGCGACCACGCCGTCGCGGCGGTTGCCCTTCGCCCCCGCGGCGCCGAGGCCGCGGAGCACGAGCTTGACGCTCCGCCAGCCGCTGATCACGCCGACCGGGGCGGGGGTGTGGTGCTTCCGCAGGTAGAGCGCGTCGATCCGCCGACCCTCGGGCGTGGCGTCCGGGACGACGTCGTCGACGACGGCCTCGGCCTTCAGGCCCTCCTCGCGGACGAGCCGGGCGGTGGCCTGGGAGGCCGCACCGCGCGAGAGCAGCACCGTGCGGCCCTTCAGCCGCGTGCCGAGGGAGCGCAGCAGCCCGGCGGGCTCGCCCCCGGAGGGGTCACCGCTCAGCACCAGGCAGTCGGTGCGACCCGTCAACGCGCCGGCGACCCGCTTGCGCAGGCCGGCGTCCGTCCACGAGGTAGCGTGGGCGCTCGCCACCGGCCGCAGGGCCGAGAGGTCGTAGGCCGGGCCCGCCGCCGCGGAGCGGGCGTCGGCGACCACGGTGCGCCGGCAGCCCGCGGCCTCGGCACGGTCGGCGAGGCCGCGCTGGACGGCCGCGTCGGTCGGGCTGAGGTCGATGTACGAGCGCCGGCCGCGGGGCTGGAGGTCCGCCTGTGACTCGCGGACGTCGTCGCCGCTCGCGTCGACGAACGACACGCCCGTCTGCGCGGCCAGCAGGCCGAACTCGCGGACCGAGACGGCGGACAGACCGGAGATCGCGCCGATCGCGCCGGCGTCGCGCAGGACCACGCCGGCCTCGCGGGCGGCACCGGCGACCCCGACGGCGATTCCGTCGTCGTCGGTGACGTCGCGCTCCGACAGGCGGAGGCTGAAGGCGCCGGCCCCGCCGCCGGAGTCGGCGAGCCCGAGCTCGGCGCCGGCGGAGATCGCGAGGCCCTGCGGACCCCAGGGGCCGCGCGTCGGGACGCCGAGGTAGACGGCGAACTTGCTGGCGCCGGCCTTCTCACCCGTCGGGTCGTCCCCGCAGCCGAGGACGCCGACGCCGGTGGCGACGAGCGCCAGTGCGAGCGCGGCGCGGTGCGCCGCGGAGGGCACCGGCTCAGGCCCTCAGGAGTTGGTGTCCGGGACGGACGTCTCGGTGCCGCGACCCGGGAAGTAGGAGAGGACCTTCCACACGGCGGTGGAGAGGACCATCAGGCCGGAGGCGATGAGGATCGCGTCGAACGACTTGAAGCCAAGCGCCCAGAGAACGATCCAGACGAGTACCGCAGCGGTGATCGAGTAGATGAGACCCATGGACCGGGGAATCTACCGCGAACGGCCGACGGCCGACGGCAGGCGTGCGGGTCGCCCGCCGGCGGCCGGTCCGGCGCGGCCCGGGACGTGGCGCCGCGGGCATCGCACCGGCGGGCCACGAGGTCCGGGGACGGGCGCACGGGCGCCGCGCGGAGGCCTGGCGATGCGCCCCCGGGCTCAGCGCCCGAGGCCCGCCGCGAGGTCGTTCATGACGGCGGTCACGGCGGCGACCGGGTCGTCCTCGCCGGCCGCGCGCACGAGGCGGCTGCCGACGATCACGCCGTCGGCGCCCGCGGCCGCGGCCTGCGCCGCGTGCTCGCCGTTGGCGATGCCGAAGCCCAGCCCGACGGGCACCTCGGCGCCCTGGCCGGCCGGGACCCCGGCGGTCTTCGCCCGGCGGACGACGTCCTCGAACTGGTCCGACAGCGACGCGCGCTCGCCGGTGGTGCCGGTGACGGACACCGCGTAGAGAAACCCGCGGGCCGCGGCGCGGACCTCGGCGACGCGGGCCTCGCTGGTCGCCGGGGCCACGAGCGGGACGAAGGCGATCCCCGCGGCGTCGCAGGCGGCGACGACGTCGCCGGAGTCCTCGCCGATCGGCAGGTCCGGGACGATCAGGCCCGAGAAGCCGGCGTCGCGCAGGCGCCCGGCGAACGTCTCGATGCCGGGGCGCAGCACGATGTTCGCGTAGGTCATGAGGACGACGGGGACGTCGGCGGCGAGCTGCTCGCCCAGCGCGAAGACGTCGTCGACGGTGACGCCCGCGTTCAAGGCCGCGGTGCCGGCGGCGTGGACGACGGGGCCGTCGGCCAGCGGGTCGCTGTAGGGGACGCCGAGCTCGACGAGGTCGGCGCCGCCGTCGACGTAGGCCTTCGCGATCTCACGCGACGTCGCCAGGTCCGGGTAGCCGCCCATGATGTAGGGCATCAGGGCCGCGGCGCCCTCGTGGTCGCGGAAGGCCGCGGCGAGCCGCTCCTCCCCCGCGCCGCCGCGCAGCGTCGACCTCGTGGTCGGATCGGTGCTCATCGGACCTCCTCCCCGCCCTGCGGGCCGTTCCCATCCTCGTCCGCGGCGGGATCGCTGCCGAGCGCCGGGGCGATCGAGCGTTCGCCGTCGATCTTCAGCGCGTCGGCGCCGTCGATCTCCTCGAGCTTGGCCAGCGCCTCGGCGAGGTCCTTGTCGCCGCGGCCCGACAGGCAGACGAGGTCGACCTCGACCTCGGGCGCGGGGACGTGGAGCACGTGGTGCAGCGCATGGCTGGACTCGAGCGCCGGGATGATGCCCTCCAGACGGGCGACCTCGCGGAAGGCGCGGACGGCGTCGTCGTCCTCGACCGGGACGTAGGTCGCGCGGCCGCTGTCGCGGAGCCACGCGTGTTGCGGGCCGACGCCCGGGTAGTCCAGGCCGGCGGAGACCGAGTGGGCCTCGAGGATCTGGCCCTGCGCGTCCTGCATCACGGGCCCGTAGGAGCCGTGCAGGACGCCCGCGTCGACCCCGCTCGCGAGGACGGCGCCGTGGGAGCCGGAGGCGATCCCGTGACCGCCGGCCTCGACGCCGACGAGCGCGACGTCCGGGTCGTCGAGGAACGCTGTGAAGATGCCGATCGCGTTGGAGCCGCCGCCGACGCAGGCGACGACGCGGTCCGGCAGGCGGCCGGCCTGCGCGAGGATCTGCTCGCGGGCCTCGTCGCCGATGATCCGCTGCAGGTCGCGGACGATCGCCGGGAACGGCGCCGCGCCGGCCGCGGTGCCCATCACGTAGTGGGTGTTGCCGACGCTCGCGACCCAGTCGCGGAAGGCCTGGGAGACGGCCTCCTTCAGCGTGCGGGCTCCGGACTCGACGGGCTGGACCGTCGTGCCGAGCAGGCGCATGCGCTGGACGTTGGGCATCTGGCGGCGGATGTCCTCGACGCCCATGTAGATGACGCACTCGAGGTCGAGCAGCGCGGCGGCGGTCGCGGTGGCGACGCCGTGCTGTCCGGCGCCGGTCTCGGCGATGACGCGCGGCTTGCCCATCCGCTTGGCGATCAGGCACTGGCCGAGCGCGTTGTTGATCTTGTGCGCGCCGGTGTGGTTGAGGTCCTCGCGCTTGAGCCAGATCTCGCGACCGGCCTTCTCGCTCAGGCGGCGGGCCAGATACAGCGGCGACGGGCGGCCGACGTAGTCGCGCAGCAGTCCGCGGAACTCGCTCTGGAAGTCGGCGTCGTCGCGCAGCTGCGACCACACCGCCTCGAGCTCGTCGAGGGCGGGCAGGAGCGACTCGGGGACGTAGCGGCCGCCGTAGGGGCCGAAGCGCCGCTCGCTGCCCACCTCGGGCCGGGGCGCGCCTCGGCCGGGGCCGACGACCGCGTCGAAGCGCTGCTCGGAACCGGCGCTCATCAGGACTCCGTCGTCGTGTTGATGCCGGCGCCCGCCTCGGCGCCGGCCGCCTGCTGGGCCGCCGCGGGGCTCGCGGCGGTCGGGCGCTCGGCGCCGGCGTCCTGGTCCGCGGCCGGGGCCACGGCAGCGTCCGGGGTCGCAGCGGCGTCACCGGGCTGCTCGGCGTCGCGGAACGCGCCGCGGACCTCGCGGACGAAGTCGGTGATCAGCGCCTGGTCCTTCTTGCCGGGCGCCCGCTCGGTGCCGCTGGCGACGTCGACCGCGTAGGGCCGGACCTCGCGGACGGCCTCGGCGACGTTGTCGGGGCGCAGGCCGCCGGAGAGGATCAGGGGCGGCTGCTTCTCGCCCGTCGGCGCGCGGCGGGTGCGCGCGAGCTTCCAGTCGAACGTCTCGCCGGTGCCGCCCTGGACGCCGGGCACGTGCGTGTCCAATAGGTGGAAGTCCGTATGGAAGGGCCGCAGCGCGGTGACGTCGGCGCCGGTGCGCACGCGGGCGGCCTTGATGACCTTGGCGCCCGTGCGACGGGCGACCTCGGCACAGTAGGACGGTCCCTCGTCGCCGTGCAGCTGCACGATCGTCAGCTGGCACTGGTCGACCGCGAGGGCGATCTCGTCGATCGTGGCGTTGACGAAGACGCCGGCGACCTCGACGCGGCGCTTGACCGCGGCCCCGATCCGCTGGGCCTCCTCGATGCGGCAGCGGCGCTTGGACTTGCGCCAGAGGATCAGGCCGACCGCCCAGGCGCCGGCCTCGACGGCGAACTCGGCGTCCTCGAGGTTCGTGATCCCGCAGATCTTGATGCGGGTCCGCACCACGGCCTTCGGCCCCGGGGCCTCGGGGGCGGAGGCGACGGTGTCCCGGGGCGCGACGGGCGCGGCCCGGACGGGTCGCGGGCGCGCCGTCGGCGGCGTCGCGGAGGGTGCCTGCTGGTCGTCCTGCACCCGTCCATCGTAGGCGGCTCCCGTTCCGGCCGCCCTGCGCGCCCGGTGCCGACCGTCGAGACGGGCGGGCGGGGTCGGCGCGCGGGCCGCGATCGCATCGAGTTCGGTACCTCACCGGTACGCAAGTCGACGACCGGACCCGGGTCGCCGGCCGGCCCGCGGATCGCATCGAGTTCGGTACCTCACCGGTACGCAAGTCGACGGCCGGACCCGGGTCGCCGGCCGGCCCGCGCATGGCATCGAGTTCGGTACCTCGGGGGGACGCAACCCGACGGCCCGCGACCCGGCGGTGGCGGGCGAGAGGTCGAACGGGCCGGCCGGCGCGCCGCCCGTCAGTCCGTTCCGAGCAGCTCCCGCACGCCGACCTCGACGTCCGGCTGGCGCATCAGGTGCGAGCCGACGAGGACCGCGTCGACGCCGACCCGCTCGAGCTCCTCGAGCTGGTCGCGGTGCGAGATGCCCGACTCGGAGACGACGACCTTGCCCGCCGGGATCTGGCTGAGCAGCTCGAACGTGGTGTCGAGGTCGACCGTCAGGTCCTTGAGGTTGCGGTTGTTGATGCCGATCAGATCGGCGTCGACGACCTCGAGCGCGCGCTCGAGCTCCTCCTCGTCGTGGACCTCGACCAGGACGTCGAGGTCCAGCTCGTGGGCCTCGCGGTAGAGCTTGGCGAGCTTGTCGTCGCTGAGCGCGGCGACGATCAGCAGCATCGCGTCGGCGCCGGAGACCGCGGTCTCGACCACCTGGTACGGGTGGACGATGAAGTCCTTGCGCAGGATCGGCAGGCGGCTCGCGGCGCGGGCGGAGTGCAGGTCCTCGAGCGCGCCGCCGAAGAACGGGCCGTCGGTCAGGACCGAGAGGGCCGTGGCGCCGGCGCGCTCGTAGGCGCCGACGATGTCCTCCAGGACGCCGCCCTCGCGCAGCGGCTCGGACGCCGAGGGCGCGCGGCGCTTGTGCTCGGCGATGACGGAGACGCCGGGCTGCGAGGCGAGCGCCTCGGCGAAGGGGCGGCCGTCCTCGCGGTCCACGAGGCGCTTGCGGAGCTCCTTCTCGGGGAGCTCCTTGCGGCGGCGCTTCACCTCCTCCTTCGTCCGGTCGACGATGTCGTCGATGATGCTCATGCTGGGGAGCCCTCGACCAGTTCGGTGGTGCGCTTCACGTAGTGCTCCATGACGGAGTGGGCCGCACCGGAGGCGATCGCCTCCCGGGCACGCTCCACTCCGTCGGCCAGGGTGTCGGCGCCGCCGCCGACCAGGATGCCCGCGCCCGCGTTGGCGACGACGAGCTCGAGCGCGGCGGAGGTGCCGTCGGCGACGTCGCCGGACAGCACGCGGCGGGTGACCTGCGCGTTCTCGGCCGGGCTGGCGCCGATGACTTCGTCCAGCGCGTGCGTGCGGACGCCGAGCTCCTCGGGCGTGATCGTGAACGAGCGGACGCCGTCGGGCGTGACCTCGTAGACGAGCGTCGGGGCGGCGATCGAGATCTCGTCGAGCCCGTCCTCCGACCGCACGAGCAGCGAGCGCTCGGTGCCGAGGCGGTGGACCGCGTCGGCCATCCGGTCGATCACGTCGGGGTAGCCGACGCCGATCACCTGGCGCTTGGCGCCGGCGGGGCTCGTCAGCGGCCCGAGGACGTTGAAGACCGTGCGGACCGCGAGCTCCTTGCGCACCGGGATCACGAACCGGGTCGCCGCGTGGTGGCGCGGCGCGAAGAGGAACCCGAAGCCGAGCTCGTCGATCACGGCGCCGGCCTGCTCGGGTGAGAGCTCGATCGACGCGCCCAGGGCCTCGAGCAGGTCGGCGGCGCCGGACTTCGACGTGGCGGAGCGGTTGCCGTGCTTGGCGACCGCGCAGCCGGCGCCGGCGATCACGAACGCCGCGGTGGTCGAGACGTTGAACGTCAGCGCGCCCCCGCCGGTGCCGACGATGTCGACGAGATCCTCGCGGGACGTCGTGACCATCAGCGCCCGGGAGCGCATCGCGGCGGCGAGACCGGCGATCTCGTCGGCCGTCTCCCCCTTCGTGCGGAGGGCGATGAGGAAGCCGGCGATCTCGACGTGCGAGGCGTTGCCGGCCATGATCTCCTCGAGGACCCGTTGGGCCTCCTCGAGATCGAGATCCTCTCCGGACGCGACCCGTTCGATCGCGGGCGTGAGCACCGGGTGCGGCATAGGGTCAGCGGAGGTTAATGGATTGCGACGCGTCCGACCCGGCGGTCAGGCCGCGGCGGCCCGGCGGAGGGCCAGGGTCGCCAGCAGCTCCGCCCCGTCCGCGAGCACCGCGTCGTCGAAGACCACCCGCGGCGAGTGGTGGTGCGCCGCGTCCCCCACGGCCAGGCCGGGCGGCCGGGCGCCGAGCAGCAGGTAGCACCCGGGGACCTCCTGGAGGACGCGCGCGAAGTCCTCCGACGCGCTCAGCGGGGCGTCCATCGTCGAGAATCCGTCGCCGACGAGTCCGCGGGCGACGTCGCTCGCGAACGCCGTCTCGGCCGGGTCGTTGTGCAGCACCGGGTAGCGGACGTCCCAGTCGACGTCGACCTCGCACCCGTGGACGGCCGCGACGTCGCGGCAGAGCTCCGGCACGCCCGCCGCCAGCGTCGCCGCCGAGGCCGCCGAGAAGCTGCGGACCGCCGCGCGGACGGTCGCCTCGTCGGGGATCACGTTCTCGGCGCCCCAGGCGCGCACGCCGGTGACGGTCGCCACCACGGGGTCGAACGCGTCGAACGTGCGGGCGACCCAGCCCGGCAGCGCGGCGACGAGCGCCGCGGCGGCCGCGACGGGGTCCCTCGAGAGGTGTGGCATCGCCGCGTGGCCACCCCGTCCACGAACCGTGGCGGTCAGGACCGCAGAGGCGGCGAAGAACGGGCCGGGGCGGGTCGCGACGGTCCCGCGGTCCCGCCGCGACTCGACGTGCAGGGCGTAGGCCGCGGCCGGGCGCCGGCCGGCGAGGTCCAGCAGGCCCTCGTCGAGCATGCGGGCGGCGCCGTCGTGCCCCTCCTCGCCGGGCTGGAAGACCAGCAGGACCGTGCCGGCGAGCTCGTCCCGGCGGGCGCAGAGCGTGCGGGCGGCGCCGACGAGGATCGTGCTGTGGAGGTCGTGCCCGCAGGCGTGCATCGCGTCGCCGTCGGCCGCGTACTCGAGGCCGGTCTCCTCGCGCAGCGGTAGCGCGTCCATGTCGGCCCGCAGCAGGACGACCGGGCCGTCCTCCGCCCCGGGCGCGGTGCCGCGCAGGACGCCGACGACGGAGCTCAGCCCGGTGCCGAGGTGCAGCTCCAGCGGCAGGCCGTCCAGCGCCGCGAGGATCGCCGCCTGCGTCCGCGGCAGGTCGAGCCCGACCTCGGGGATCCGGTGCAGCCGGCGGCGCAGCGCGACGAGCTCGTCCTGGGCGGTGTCGGTGGCGGCCACGGAGCGATCGTCCCACGATCCGGGCCGCCCGGCCCGGGAGCGGCGCTACCGGGCGACGCCGTTGTTCAGGAACCGCTCGAGCATGCCCATCCCCAGCGGGGTGAGGACCGACTCGGGGTGGAACTGGACGCCCTCCGCGGGCAGCTCCTTGTGGCGCACGCCCTGGATGACCCCGCCGCCGCGCGCGGTGACCTCGAAGCAGTCGGGCAGCACGGCCTCGTCGAGGACGAGCGAGTGGTACCGGCCGACCTCGACCTCGTCGGCCAGGCCGGTGTAGATCGAGCGGCCGTCATGCGTGATCAGGCACGTCTTGCCGTGCACGGGCTCGTGGCGGACGACGGTGCCGCCGAAGGCCTGGCCGAGCGCCTGGTGGCCGAGGCAGACGCCGAGCAGCGGGATCCCGGCCTCCGGGAAGCGGCGGACGGCCTCCAGCGAGATGCCGGCGTCGTCGGGCGTGCAGGGGCCGGGCGAGACCACGACCCGGTCGGGTGAGCGGGCCAGCAGCTCGTCGACGGTCGCCTGGTCGTGGCGGACGACGTCGATCTCCGCGCCCAGCTCGCCGAGCTCCTGCACCAGGTTGTAGGTGAAGGAGTCGTAGTTGTCGATGACGAGGACGGAGGTCATGTCAGGCCCAATCCGGTTGCTCGAGGGCGACCTCGACGGCGCGGCGGATCGCGCGCGACTTGTTGACGGACTCCTCGTACTCGTACGCCGGCAGCGCGTCGGCGACCGTGCCGCCGCCGGCCTGCACGTGCGCGGTGCCGTCCTTGAAGACCGCGGTGCGGATGTGGATGCAGGAGTCGAGGTCGCCGGACCACGAGAGGTAGCCCACGGCGCCGCCGTAGCCCCCGCGCTTGACGGGCTCGAGCTCGTCGATGATCTGCATCGCCCGGACCTTCGGGGCACCCGAGAGCGTGCCGGCGGGCAGGACGGAGCGCAGCGCGTCGGTCGCCGCGACCTCGGGCCGCAGCGTGCCGGAGACGGCGGAGACGATGTGCAGGACGTGCGAGTAGGTCTCGACGACCATCAGCTCGTCCACGGTGACCGTGCCGTACTCGCAGACGCGGCCCAGGTCGTTGCGTGAGAGGTCGACGAGCATCACGTGCTCGGCGCGCTCCTTCTCGTCGGCGAGCATCCCGGCGGCGAGCTCGGCGTCCTCGGCGGGCGTGGCGCCGCGGGGGCGCGTGCCTGCGATCGGGCGCATCGAGATCCGGTCGCCGCGGACGGTGACGAGCGGCTCGGGGCTCGCGCCGACGACCTGCCAGTCCCCGAAGTCGAGGTAGTACATGTACGGCGACGGGTTGACGACCCGCAGCCCGCGGTAGACCGAGAACGGGTCGATGCCCAGCTCGGCGGACCAGCGCTGCGAGGGGACGACCTGGAAGGCGTCGCCGGCGCGGACGTACTCGATGATCCGCGCGACCATCGCCTCGAACGCCTCGCGGGTGTGGTTGGAGACCCACTCCGGCGCCTCGCGGACGGGGAGCGGCGCGGGCTCCGCCGCGGTCCGGCCCGGGGGCGTCGGGCGCAGCAGCGCCCCGCGCAGCTCGACGATCCGGTCGGCCGCGGCGGCGTAGCGCTCCGCGAGCACGTCCTCGGACGCCCGCTCGCCGCCGGCGACGTCCGGATCGGCGCCCACGTGCAGCGGAGCCAGCGTCGTGATCGTGTGCTGCAGCCCGTCGAAGACGACCATCGCGTCGGTGACCTGCAGCGCGAGGTCAGGCGTGCCGAGCTCGTCGGGGTTCGGCTCCGCGAGCGGCTCGACGGTGCGGACGAGGTCGTAGGCGAAGACGCCCACGGCGCCGCCGACGAACGGCGGCAGGCCGGGGACGTCGGCCACGCGGCGGCGGCCGATCGCGTCGCGGGCCAGCGCGTAGGGGTCGCCCGGGTCGCCGAGCGACCACTCGATCGTCCGCGCGGGGCGGACGCCGAGGAAGGAGTAGCGGCCGACGCGGCCCTGCTCGGCGCTCTCCAGCAGGAACGACGGCTCGCCGGGGTGCGCGGCGCGGAGCTTCAGGTACGCGGAGACGGGCGTCTCGACGTCGTCGACCGTCTGGGCGAGCACCGGGACGACGTCGTGGTCCGCGGCGAGCGCGAGGGTCTCGTCGAACGACGGCCGCAGGCGCAGGCCGAGCGCCTCGGCCCGGGCCAGCGAGGCGGCCAGGCGCGGCGTCGCGGGCTCAGGCGCGGCGGGCACGCAGGACCTCGAGCACGTCGCCCAGGGTGCGGTCGCGGCCCTGGATCAGGGCCAGCAGGTGGTAGAGGACGTCGGCGGCCTCGTTGTCGACGCGGTCGTCGGTCTCCTCGCGCGCGGCGCGGAAGACCTCCTCGGCCTCCTCCTCGACCTTGGCGCCGGCGAAGGCGCGGTCGTTGAGGAGCTGCGCGGTGTAAGAGCCCTCGGGGGCGCTCTCGCGGCGGGCGGCGAGGACGCGGACGAGGTCGGGCAGGACCTCGTGCGGGGCCAGCAGCGCGCCGACGCCCTCGCCCTCGGGCGCCCAGTCGTCCGCCGCGGGGCCCTCGGGGGCGCCGGCGGGGTGGAAGCAGGTGCGCGCGCCGGTGTGGCAGGCGGGGCCGGCGGGCTCGACGAGCGCGAGCACGGCGTCCTGGTCGCAGTCGATGCGGAGGGCTCGAACCCGCTGCACGTTGCCGGACGTCGCGCCCTTGTGCCAGAGCTCGTTCCGGGAGCGCGACCACAGGTGCAGCTCCCCGGTCTCGCGGGTCAGGCGCAGCGCCTCGTCGTTGGCGTAGGCCAGGGTGAGCACCTCGCCGGTGCTCCAGTCCTGGATCACCACCGGCACGAGGCCGGCGTCGTCGAAGCGCACGGTGTCGGTCAGGTCCGGCAGCACGGGCACGCCGGCGATTCTGACAGCGACCGGGGGCGGGCGCCCGCCGAGGGGGCGGCGCGCCGCGGACGGGGTCCCGCCTACCATGCCTCGCGATGAAGGCCGCGCCGAACGTCCGGCGGCGAATCGCCGCCGTGGCGCTCGCCGCGCTCCTGGCCGCCCTGATCGCGTTCGTCGCGTTCGGCGGCGACGGCGGATCGTCCCATCCCCCGGCCACCACGGTCGCCGATCCCGCGTCCGAGGACACCGACCGCGGCGGCGACGCCGACGAGGTCCCGACCGACCCGGTGTTCGACGCCGCCGGCCGGAAGGCCGAGCGCGAGCTCTCCGTCTCCGACGACGACGACGCGTGGGCCGTCCCCGACGCCGTCACGATGCCGCTGGACCGCCTGTGGGACGAGAAGCGCGGCGCGTACGTCTCGCCCGGCGGCCGGATCAGCACGCGCCTGAACGCCGAGCTGCTGCGCCTGCACGCCGCCGCGGCGCTGGCCGGGCACCACGGGCCGGCCCGCCAGGACGGGCGCGTCCGGCGGATCGTCCGGTACCTGACGGGTCCCGCCTACATCGGGACGACCGACGGCGAGCGGTTCGGCAGCTCGCGCCACAACTCGATCCACGTCCCGGGCTGGCGCCAGTCCTCGGCCGAGGTCGTCAACCAGCACCCCAGCATCGACGCGACCGTCGCCCGCGGCCTGCGCGCCGCGTGGCTCGCCCGCGAGCAGACGAAGCTCAGCGGCGCCGCCCGCGACGACATCCGCCGCGAGGTCGTCGCCGTCGCGTCCTCCCCCGCCTTCCGGGCGCCGCAGCGGCTGCTGAACCAGATCAACTGGAACGCGGACCTCTACGCCGCCGCAGCGACCGTCAGCAACGACGACACGCTCCTGAAGGACGACTACCGGGCGCAGCTGCAGTGGTTCGTCGACCACGCCCACGAGCCCACGGTCGAGGGCGGGCGCCCGAACCTCAGCACCGGCAACGGGTTCTTCTACCAGCCCGAGGCCGACGCGCAGACGACGCTGAACAAGAGCGACACCGTCGAGTACGCGAGCATCGTCCTCGGCGCCCTGCGCTACTACGACGACGCCGTGCGGTCGGGCATGAAGCCGCTCAGCGACGACGACCGCAAGACGCTCGCCGCCTGGGCGTCCCACACGTTCGAGGCGGACTGGACCGCATCGGGCTACCTGAACTGGGAGACCGGCAAGGCCGGCAGCCGGCTGCACCTGCGCCAGTACTGGGCGCTCGCGCTGGACGGCGTCGCCGACGGGCTCCGCGGCAGCGTCGGCCTGACGGGCCGCGACCCGCAGGAGGGCAACCGGATCATCAGCCGCGGCGAGGAGCTCTTCCGCCGCTGGTCCGCCGGGGCCGGCAGCGTGCTGCTGCCGGCGACGTCGTTCAACTACCCGTCGCGGTTCGAGAGCGTCCGCAACAACCGCACGACCGCGAGCGTCCGGCTGGCGGCGACGATCGCCGAGTGGGCGGCGAGCTCGGGGACGAAGGGCCGTCTCGTGCCGCCCGCGGGTGCGAAGGCCCCGCTGCTGACCCGGTTCGACCCCGAGTTCAAGCGCCTGACCGTCAACGGCCCGCGCTACTCGACGGCGCTGTCGCCGACCGCGATCCCGACGGGCGGAGGCCTCGAGCCCGCCTGGCTGCTGGACGCCAACGCCGACAGCCTGATCGCCCTCGGCGGCGGCGGCCAGGGCTCGCTCGGGATGCGCCTGGTCGGCGACGGCAAGGTCCTCCTGGACACGCAGCCCGGCCCGACGCAGGTCGGCACCCTCGCGCTGCGCCAGGCGAAGAAGGACCCCAACGCCTACACCGGCCGCGCCGCGCTGGGCGACACGGTCGTCCGCGTCACGCACCGCTTCCTGCCCGACCGCATCGTCACGACGTACCTGGTGGACCCGCGCCGCGACGTCGAGGTCCAGATCCGGCTCCCCAGCGCCGGCCGCTCCGGCACCGTGCGCTGCGGCGCCGGCGTGCTCGGCCTGCCGCCCCGAGGCCGCCTCCCCGGCTGCGCGCGCGGACAGGACTACGTCGTGCGCTCCGCCGGCGGCGCCTCGATGCACGTCGGCCTGATCGGCCTGACCCCCGGCGGCGTCATCACCCGCACGCGCCCGGCCGTCCGGTCGACCCTCCCCCGCCCGGGCAGCCAGGCGACGATCCGGATCCGCGTGAACCACCGGACCCAGATCACGCGGGTCATCCGGCCGGACGCGGACTGACGGGCCCGCGGGCAGCGTCTCAGGACCCCGGCTGCCTCACAGTCCAGCGACGTAGGTACCGAACAGGATCAGAGGTGCGCCCGCACGGGCACGTTCGCCTCGACCTCGAAGCCGCGACGTCCTCCCCTGCCGCGCCCGACGAGCCAGTGCGTTCCGCTCGGCACCGAGAACCGGTAGAGCCGGTACCCAGAAGGCACGAGCCGGCCGCGCCCGGGCTTGAACAGGCGCCCCGGCCGCGACGTCGGCTTCCGAGCCGGAGGGACGACGCTCGATCGAGGCGGTCAGCCGATCGAATCGATGCAGGCGAACGTGAGGGCCGCGTACGAGACCACCAGAGCAAGCCATCCGACCGGGAGCACGCACACGATCCGCCGCTGCTGTCGCGACACGCGATGCCCGCCGCGCCCGCGCACGAGAAGCACGAGCCCAGCGACGCCCCCGACACCATTGCCTCCGATGCACCCGAGTAGGCCGATCCCGGCGACGACGCTCGGGAAGCTCGCAGAGGAACACTCGGTGAGCGCCGGAGAGACGCCGACGAGCACGAGCGCGGAGAAGACCGAGACGATCACACCGGCGCGAACGATCCGCGACGCTTCCGGCAGAGTGCCTCGACGCGCTTGTGCGCGCAAACGAAGCCGCCGGAGCGGCGGCCCGTTCGCGATCCGCAATGTCGCCGTGCGCCCCCGGACTCGGAGCGACGCCATCATCGTGGACTGGGCCTCAACGCCCGCAACGATGCTTCCGACAGGCTTCCCTGCCGAATCCACCAGGCGCGGCACGCCTTCGACGTCCCGTACCTCGAACGACGAACTCCCCGAAGCCGACGTTCCATAGATCCGTGTCACGTACGGTTGCCCGTCTGCTCCGGCGAGCCGGACGAGCACCTGCTGATCGTCTCGGGACGGCAACTGCAACTCGATGCGGTCCCCCGCGCTCGGCACGGCCCCGAGCCGCTGAATCGCCCACCCCGGCCCGAAGCGGGCATCACCGGGGAGCCAGGTCTCGTTCCCTTCACGTCGCCGGACGACAAGCTGGGCGTCAGAAGGCGGCTCACCGGTACCACACACGAGCACCGTGACGCCCACCCCGAACCACGACCCACAGGGACCAACGGGATCTGTCGCCGCCCGCCCCGTCATGGGCTGACCCGGTTCGCCGCCAGCGGCACGCGGCCGGATCACGTCGTCGAGCAACGTCGTGAACGGTCGACGGAACGGACCCTCGTTCGCGCCAAACCCTGGGCCCTTCGGCGACGCTCCAGACCCGCCCCACTCCTGGGCATACGCGCCCCAACCCGCAGGCGTCGGGCCCTCGGTATAGCTCGCCCGCTTCGCAATCGGATATGCGCGGAGACAGACGACGCGCAGCGGATGACACTTCTGCACCCACTTGCCCTTTCCATCGTAGTTCTCACCCGAACCGATCGCCTTGCCACGATCGCGCCGCCTGATGGCTGCGCGGTGAACGCCGCAGCGGTCCCCGGGGTCACGGCGACCCCGAGCGCTACGGCACCGAGCACACTGCACATCACCGATCGCCGACGCACGACTCCCAGAGAGCCGGACCACACGCACGTGGGGGACATGGACGCGAAGCTACTGCGTACGCGCCAGACGGCAACTCGGCGCCACCGCGGAGCCGGAGCACGTGTGGCCGGATCTCAGTCGGCGAGGCGTTGCAGCGGTTGCCCGGTGACCGCCGCGATGAGGTCGAAGTCCTTGTCGTGGTGCAGCACGATCAGCCCGGCGATCTCCGCGGTCGCAGCGATCAGCAGGTCCGGCACCGACGGAGCGCGGTGGTGCCCCCGGCCGGCGAGCAGCGTCAGCACTTCCACCGCGCGGTCCTCCGCCGTCGGCGTCGCGTACTCCACCGGCATCGAGGCGACCGGCGGCTGCCGCAGCCCGGCGTGCAGGTCCTCCGCGTTTCGCGCCGAGTAGCCGACCTCCAGCAGCGTCACCGTCGCGATCCGCACCAGGCCACGCTCGATCCGCTCCGCCCACGCCGGGGCCTCGGAGTCGGCCCCCAGCCGGACCAGCGCCGACTTGTCGATCAGCCAGCCGGGTCCCGCGGCGACATCGGTCACGACCACGCCTGCCGCATGACCTCCGGATCGGCCAGGTCGCCGAAGCGCGCCGCGAACCGCTCCAGGTCCCCGGCCGTCACCGGAGCGTCGAGGCGGGCAGCCGCCTCATGCAGGCGTCGACGCAGGTACTCCGTGCGCGACAGGCCCTGACGCGCGGCGTGGGCGTCCAGACGCGCGAGGTCCTCGGCAGGGAGATCGCGGATCAGAACGTCAGGCACACGCAGATGATATCAGTCGATATCCCGCGCCGGGTCAGTCGATCTCGAGCCGGTCCAGCAACGTGTCGTCGGAGCGCCAGTTGCGGCGGACCTTGACCTGGAGGTCGAGGTGCACGCGGGTGCCGAGCTCGCGCTCGAGCTCCTTGCGGGCGGCGGTGCCGATGGTGCGGACCATCTTGCCGCCGGCGCCGATCAGGATGCCCTTCTGGGACGGCGACTCGACCCAGGCGTTGGCGACGATGACGTGGAGGTCGTCGCCGGGGCGCTCGACCTCCTCGATCTGGACCTCGACGGCGTGCGGGACCTCCTGGAAGGTCCGGCGGAGGATCTGCTCGCGGACGAGCTCGGCCAGCAGGACGTGCTGCGGCTGGTCGGAGCTCTCGTCGACGGGGAAGTAGAACGGCCCCTTCGGCAGCAGGCCCACGAGGTGCTCGAGCAGCGGCTGGACGCCGACGCCGGTCTTCGCGGAGATCGGGAAGACGTCCTCGCCGATCTCGAGCTCGGCGGCGGCGACCAGGACGGCCATCGTCTCGCCGCGGCTCAGGCGGTCGACCTTGTTGACCGCGATCACGGTCGGGGCGCGCAGGTCGCGCAGCTGCGAGGCGATGTAGCGGTCGCCGGGTCCGACGCCCTCCTCGCCGTTGAGGACCATCAGCGTGACGTCGGCCTCGCGGATCTCGGAGTCCACGCGCCGCTGCATGCGGCCGGTGAGCGAGTCCTTCGGCCGCTGGACGCCCGGCAGGTCGACGAGCACGATCTGGGCGTCCTCGCGGGTCAGCACCCCGCGGATCGCCCGGCGGGTCGTCTGCGGCTTGTCGGAGGTGATCGCGACCTTCGCGCCGACCAGGGCGTTGGTCAGCGTCGACTTGCCGGCGTTCGGGCGGCCGGCGAAGGCGACGAAACCGGAGCGCTTGGCGTCGGGATCCAGGTCGGGGTCCGTCAGCGGCTTCTCGTCCGGGTCGAAGACCGGGACGGGCAGCTCGACACCGTCGTCGGGGCCGAAGACCTCAGGTCCGTCGCCGCTCACGCGTCCTCGCCCGGGGTCGGGCCGGCGGGTGCCGGCAGCCAGGACAGGATCTGTCCCTGCACGGCGAGCATCTCGCCGGAATCGGTCTCGTGATCGAAGCCCACGAGATGGAGGATGCCGTGTACCACCGCCTCCCGCATGCTGACCGTGTGCTCGGGGCAGATGACGACGTCCCCGATCTCGCGCGGACCGGCCACCGGACCGGCCCCGTCGATGGGGAACGAGAGCACGTCCGTCGGCTGGTCCTTGCCCCGGTGCTCGAGGTTCAGCTCGTGGATCGCCTCGGGCTCGAGGATCGTGATCGCGACGTGCCCGTCGGTCACCCCGGCGGACGCCGCGGCGGTCTCGACGAGCTCGCGGAGGTCCTGGCCGGACGGCATCCCGTCCGGGAGCTCGTCCTCGACGAAGCCCTCGTGGTCGACCTCGAGCTCGATCTCGAGGGCGTCGTGATCGGCACCCGGCGCGAGCCCGAGGTCGTCGGGCGATCCCGGGCGGAGGGCCCCGTCGGAAGACGGACCGCCGACGGCGGATCCCGACCCCGAGACCCCGGGGTCCGGACCCCCGACGGCCGCGGAGTCGGGGCCGCTCACGCCGGGCGGCGCTCCTTGCGGCGGCCGTCGGCCGGTCGCAGCTCGGGAGCCTGGCTCTCCGCGTGGTTCTCGTACGCGGCGACGATCTTCTGGACCAGGTCGTTGCGGACGACGTCGCCGCGCTGGAAGCGCACGAACTCGACCTTCTCGACCTCTTCCAGGACCTCCGCCACCGCGACCAGGCCGGACCGCTGCTCGCGCGGCAGGTCGACCTGGGTGATGTCGCCCGTGATGACCATCTTCGACCGGTAGCCCAGGCGCGTCAGGAACATCTTCATCTGCTCGGGCGTCGTGTTCTGCGCCTCGTCCAGGATGATGAACGCGTCGTTGAGGGTGCGCCCGCGCATGAAGGCGAGCGGCGCGACCTCGATCACGCCGTTCTCCATGTACGCGGTCACCCGCTCGGGGTCCAGCATGTCGTGCAGGGCGTCGAAGAGCGGCCGCAGGTACGGATCGATCTTCTGCATCAGGTCGCCGGGCAGGAAGCCCAGCTGCTCCCCCGCCTCGACGGCCGGGCGCGTGAGGATGATCCGCTTGATCTCGTGGCGCGCCAGGGCGTCAGCGGCCGCGGCGACCGCCAGGAACGTCTTGCCGGTGCCGGCAGGACCGATGCCGAACGTGACCGTGTTGTTGCGGATCGCGTCGACGTAGCGCTTCTGCAGCGCCGTCTTCGGCGCCACGCGGACGTCGCGCGACGGGTTCTGCCAGACGACGTCCGTGAGGACCTCGGCCGGTTTCTGGTCGGCGCCCAGCGCGGAACCGACGGCCGGGATGGTCCCGGCGTCCAGCGTGTGCCCCCGCGAGGACAGCGTGATGAGTTCCCGGACCACGGTGGCGGCCTGCTGGACCGCCTCCGCCTCACCGTCGAGCGTCAGCAGATTGCCGCGCAGGAAGACGTCGCAGTCGACGTGCTCCCCCAGTGCGCGGAGACCGGCTTCGCCGGCATCGCTGAGCTGAACGGCGACCTCATACGGCACTTCGAGCCGTCGCCTCAGAACGTTCTCCCTGGGATCGTTGGGCCGCGGCGCGCACCACCGACACGATCGAGGGTGCGAGGGCTCGGAAGCCTCTCCGCGGTGCAGTTCATGCGCGACTGATCATACGCCTCACCCCCGGACGGATCGAGCGGTTCTCACGGTCCGGCGGGCCCCGAGCGGTTCGAGTCCGCCGCGGCCGGGCCCGGAGAGCGGCGTCATCCCGTTCGCCGCCCGCACCGACCGACGGCCGCGACACACGCTTCTCGCCGCGGTATGCCCGGGGTGCATATCCATGCATCGCGGGCATACCGCCCGGGAAAGGGAAAGGGACCGGGGGCGGGCACCGCGGCGAAGACGTGTGCTCATCGCGGCGTCATCTTCCTGGTGACTGGTCCTCTTCACCAGGAACATGACGCGCCGGGACGCGAGACGTGCGGGAGCGCCCCCGGGCCCTGGTGCGGGAGTCCCCCCCCGGCCCTGGTGCGGGAGTCCCCCCCCGGGCCCTGCCGGCCGCCGACCGGCCCGCTCACCACCTGTTCGTGCCCACCGAGTCGAGCGCCGGCGCGGTGATCGCCGCCGTCGCCCCGCACCGCCGGCCCGTCGGCCGCGAGGACCCCGTCCGGACCGGCTATGCCCGGCGCAGGAGCAGCGCGGCCCAGTCGCCGTGCGTGCGACGCTCGGCCTCGACCAGGCCGATGCGGGCGAACGCCGCCGCGATGCCGTCGCACTCGTGGATCAGGAGGCCCGAGGCGATCAGGTGGTGCGGCGGGGTGCCGAGGAAGCCGTCGGCGGCGACGCGCAGCAGGAGCGGGCGCAGGAGGTTGGCCAGGACGAGCGGAGCGGCGGCCGTCTCTCCCGCGTCGGGCATCGCCGTGGCGCCGTCGCGCAGCAGGTCGAAGCGGTCGGCCGTGACCGTCACGTGGTTGACCGCGGCGTTCTCCAGCGTCGCGGCGACCGAGGCGGCCTCGTGGTCGACCCCGTGGACCGGGCTCCAGCCCAGCTGGGCGGCGGCGACGGCCAGGACGCCCGAGCCCGAGCCGAGGTCGAGGACCGGGCCGAGGTCCTCCCCCGCCTCCCGGCGGCGGTCCGTCAGCTCGACCAGCAGCTCGAGGCAGAGACGCGTCGTCGCATGGGCGCCCGTGCCGAAGGCCTGCCCCGGATCGACGACCAGGTCGGTCACGGAGGCTGCGGGCCCCGTCGGCCCGTCGACGCCGGCGTCCGGCGATCCCGCGGCCGCCGATGGCCCGCCGACGCCGCCGTCCGCCGGTCCCGTCCCCACGGACGCGCCCGCGACGACCTCCGCGTACGGCGGGCACCACGGCGGGCGCACGTAGAGGCGGTCCTTGATCAGGATCGGCTCGTGGAAGGCGCGCCAGCGGTCGGCCCAGTCGTCGGCGACCTCCGTCGAGACGACCTCGACCAGCGCGTCGCCGACCAGGGCCCGGACGGCCGGCAGCGCCGGCAGCTCGCCCTCGGCGCCGTAGACCGCGTACTCGATCGTGTCGCCGAGGTCGGTCTCCTCGACGCCCGTCGGCGCGAGCTCCATGAGCTCGGCCAGCACGACCTCCGCGTCCGCCGGGCGGACGCGGAAGGCGAGGCGGATCACCTGACGGTCCCGGTTCGTGCGCCCGTGCGGCCGCCCGGGGCCGCGGTGGCCGGCGCGCGCCGCACGCCCGTGCGGGTGCCCGGCCGGCCGGTGACCCGCCGCGTCACGACTTGCGCCAGAGGCGGCGCAGGCGGCCGACGACCGACTCGTCCGCGTCGTCCAGCTGACCGTCGTCCAGCGAGTCGGCGAGCTCGCGGAGGAGCTCGCGCTGGCGCTCGTTCAGGCGCCGCGGGATGGCGACGTCGACGACGACGTGCAGGTCGCCGCGGCGGCCGCCGCCGATGCGCGGCATGCCGCGGCCGCGCAGGGTGATCGTCTTGCCCGGCTGGGTGCCGGCGGGGATCTCGACCTCGATCGGCTCGTCGAGCGCCTCGACCGTGATCGTCTCGCCGAGCGCCGCGCGGGGCGCCGCGACGGGGACGACGGTGATCAGGTCGTCGCCCTCGCGCACGAAGCGCGCGTCGGGCATGACCGTGACGACGACGTAGAGGTCGCCGTCCGGCGCGCCGGGCTCGCCCTGGTGGCCGCGGCCGCTCAGGCGGATCCGCTGGCCGTCGGCGATGCCGGCGGGGATGTCGACCTCGAGCGTGCGCGCCGTGGGCTTCAGCCCCTGGCCGCGGCAGTCGCCGCACGGCTCCTCGGGCACGCGGCCGCGGCCCTGGCAGGCGTCGCACTCCACGCGGCGGACCATCTCGCCGAACGGGGTCCGGCTGATGCGGTCGACGACGCCGTGACCGCCGCACTGGGCGCAGGTCTTCGTGCTCGTGCCGGGCTTCGCGCCGCTGCCGGTGCAGGTCTCGCAGCGCGCGACGACCTGGTACTCGACGGACACGCGGGCGCCCGTCAGGGCCTGCTTCAGGGTCAGCTCGGTCTCGACCGCGAGGTCGCCGCCGGGCCGCGGGCCGCCCGGTCCCGCTCCCCCGCCGCCACCGAACGCCTGGCCGAAGACCGCGCCGAAGAGGTCCTGCATCGAGCCGAAGCCCTCGAAGCCCTGACCGCCGGAGCCGCCCATACCGCGCTGCTTGAGCCCGTCGTGGCCGTAGCGGTCGAACGTCGCGCGGCGCTCGGCGTCGGAGAGGATCTCGTAGGCCTCGGCGACCTCGCGGAAGCGCTCCTGCGCGTCCGGGTCGTCCGGGTTGACGTCCGGATGCAGCGTCCGGGCCTGCTTGCGGAAGGCCTTCTTGATCTGGGCCTCGTCCGCATCACGGGAGACGCCCAGCACCTCGTAGGGGTCACGTGGCACGGTCTGACTCATACGTTCTCGTACAGCTCCTCGACATAACGCGACAGCTGGAAGGCGACGTCCCGCACCGCGCGGATGGCCTGCGGGTAGTCCATCCGGACGGGGCCGATCACCGACACGCTGCCCAACTTGCGCTGCGGGGGTCCGTACCCCGCCGCGACGACCGTCAATGATCGCAGAGCCGGGATCGCGTTCTCCGCGCCGATGCGCACGACGACGTCCGGGCCCCCCAGCGCGTGGCGCAGGA
This sequence comes from Patulibacter sp. NPDC049589, assembly GCF_040675535.1. Taxonomy (NCBI): domain Bacteria; kingdom Bacillati; phylum Actinomycetota; class Thermoleophilia; order Solirubrobacterales; family Patulibacteraceae; genus Patulibacter; species Patulibacter sp. NPDC049589. The sequence goes on from NZ_JBFAPC010000008.1 coordinate 38,565, forward strand.
TGCCCAGCAGCGTCGCCCGCCGCTCGAGCTCCTCGACCAGCGCGTCGAGGTGCGCGACCTCGGACGAGCGGGAGCTCTGCATGAGCCGGGCGGCGCCCGACACGTAGATGCCGCCACCCGGACCGCCGTCGGTCGCCCCGAGGCCCTCGAAGGCCGGCCGCAGCGCGTCGAGGAAGCGCAGCTCGGTCGGGCCGAGGCCCGGGTCCTCCAGGCGCGCCTTGAGCATCCGCGCGCCGAGGCCGATGCCGGCCAGGCGCTCGTTGAGGTACTCCTTCGCCCAGCCCGCGAGCCCCGGGTCCACGGCGGAGGGGAACGCGACGACGCGCTTGGCGACCTCGCCCGCGGACGTGATGACGACGACCATCACCGCCTGCGGCTGGAGCAGGAGGACCTCGACGTGGCGAACCGTCGCGGTCGAGACCGGCGGCGCGGTGACCACCGCGAGCAGGTCGGTGACGGCGGAGAGCGTCTCGCTCGTGACGCGCATCGCCTCGTCGACCTCGCGGGCGAGCTGCAGCTCCACCGACGGGCCGCCGACCGTCGACGGCAGCAGGTGGTCGACGAAGTACCGGTGCCCCTGGTCCGTGGGCACCCGGCCCGCGGACGTGTGCGGGTGGTCGAGCAGGCCGAGCTCCTCGAGCTGCGAGAGCTCGGAGCGGATCGTCGACGGGCCGAACGTGACGTCCTCGTCGGCGGAGAGGAGCTTGCTGCCGACCGGCATGCCGGTCTCGCGGAAGCGGGCCACGACCTTGCCGAGCACCAGCTCCTGGCGGGGAGTGAGCATCTCCCTCCCCAGGGTACCGGGCCGATCCTCAGGATCGCCTGCCATCGTCGGTCGCGATGGTCGCGCTCGCCCTCATCGCACTGGAGCTCCTCTGCGTCTACGTCCTCGGGCGGCGGCTGCTCGACGGGCTGGTCGGCGGCGCGGCGCGGGGCGGGCGGCCGCGCCGCTGGGTGACGTGGGCGCTGCTGGCGCCCGGGGTCGCGCTGCACGAGGCGTCCCACGCGCTGGCGGCGACCGCGCTGCTGGGGCGGGTCACGTCGTTCGTGCCGTTCGCGCCGCGGCCCACGCCCGACGGCGGAGTCCTGCTCGGCGAGGTGCGCTGGCGGCCGTCGCGGCTGCCGGTCCTCGGCGGGCCGGTCGGCCGGGCGGTCGTCGGCCTCGCGCCCCTGATCGTCGTGCCCGCCGTGGTCTACGGCGCCGGCTGCGCGCTCGTGCCGGGCGTGGCGGTCGGCGACGCGCCCCGCGAGCTACTGCGCGCGCTCGCCGAGCGGCCGGTCGGGGTCGGCGCCGTCGTCTGGGCGCTGGTCGCGCTCTCGGCGAGCATCGGCCTGCTGCCCTCGAAGGTCGACCACCAGGACCTGCCGAAGGCGCTCCTCGTGCTCGCGGTCGCGGCCGGCCTGTGGCTCCTGTGGCGTGGCGGCATCGACGCCGGCGACGGCCACCGGCTGCTGACCGACGCCGCCGCCCCGGCGACGTTCCTCGCCGAGCTGCTCGCGGCACCGGCCGTTGTGGCGCTCGTCGGCGGGGTGGTCGTCCGCCGGTGAGCGCGAAGAACACGACGCCGGCGCCCGGGGGCTCCCCCGGGACCGGCGGCGCGGCGCCGCCGGACGAGCCCTCCGGGCGACGGGCGTCCGAGGACGATCCGGCGCAGCCGGGCGACGTCACCGGACGGGCGCCGGAGGGCGATGCGGCGAGGTCCCGGCACGGGCGCGCCGGGGGTCGCGGCGCTCCTGCGGGCCAGGACCGTCAAGCTCTCGCGCGTCGGATGCGTCGGTCCTGGGCCATCACCAAACGCACGGTCGTCGCCTTCTACGACGACCAGATGACGCAGCACGCCGCTGCGATCACGTACTACAGCCTGATGTCGCTGTTCCCGGCGATCCTGCTGGCGCTGTCGATCCTCGGCCTCGTCGGCGAGTATCCGCGGACGTACGACGCGATCGTGCGGTACCTCAACGACGTGGCGCCGCCGTCGGTCGTCCGCCCGATCGACGAGTCGCTGCGGGACGCGTTCCGCAACAAGAGCACCGCCACCACGGGCCTGTTCCTGTCGATCTTCCTGGCGTTCTTCGGCACCACCGGCGTCTTGGAGTCGATCCGCCGGGCGCTGAACGTCGTCTTCGTCGTCGAGAACGGCCGGAGCTTCCTCCGCCGCAAGGCCGTCGACGTGCTCTCGACGTTCGCGCTGCTGGCGCTCGTCCTGTCGACGCTCGTCTTCGTGGTCGTCGGCAAGGGGCTGGCGGAGGACATCCTGCGCCTCGTCGGCGCCGACGAGAACGCCGCCCAGATCTGGGGGCTGCTGCGCTGGCCCGCCGCGGTCGCCAGCGCCCTGCTGGGCTTCTCGTTCGTCTACTACGTCACGCCCGACCTGCGCCACCGGGCGTACCACCTGGTCACGCCGGGAGCCGCCCTGGGCGTCGCCGCGTGGCTGCTGGTCTCGTACGGCCTGTCGGAGTACATCTCCAACGTCGTCAACATCGGCGCGCTCTACGGCGCGTTCACCGGGGCGATCGTGGTCGTCCTCTGGCTCTGGTTCTCCAGCTGCTCGCTGCTGCTCGGCGCCGAGCTGAACGCCGCGATCACCCGCCAGCGGGCCATCGACTCCGACGAGGGCGCCCTGCTGGTCGCGCCGCCGGCCGAGGCCGAGGACTCCGTCGGCGGCGGCATCCTGCGCAGCGCGCGCCGGCGTCGGCGCGAGGAGCGCGAGCGGCTGCAGCTGGCCGCCGAGGAGGCCGAGGACGAGGCGCTGCGGGCCGCCGACGCCTCCGGGCACGGGTCCGAGGGGGACCAGGGCGCGGCCGGGCCGCGCATGCCCGTCGAGGAGCCGCTCGCGCCGGAGCCCGGGGCCGACGCGCCGCTCGCGCCGGACGACCACGGACGGACGACCGATCCGACGCCGTCCGACGATCCCGACGGCGAGCCGACCGTCGTCCGCGGGTCCGTCGACCGGCCGGCCGGCGACCGGCCGGCCGGCGCGGACGACCCGGCCCAGGAGCCGACGGCCGTCCACAAGCCCGGCCGCCGCCGCGAGCCGTAGGTCAGCCCCGGTCGGGCACCCGCACGACCGCGCGGCCGTTGCGCACGACCCGCGCGCGGCCCTGGCGGGCGGTCAACGAGACCGTCGCCAGGCCGTCCTCCACCGCCTTGACGTCGGCCGTGACGACGACCTCCTCCTCGGGGACCGCCATGCCGCGGAAGGCGACCTCGAGCCGGCGCAGGGAGCCCGGGGCCTCGTCGCCGCCGACCGCCTCGGTGGCGGCGCGCGCGACCTGGGCCATCGTCCACAGGCCGTGCAGGATCCGGCCGGGGAGCCCGACCTGCTGGGCGAACTCCTCGTCGACGTGGATCGGGTTGAAATCGCCCGAGGCGCCCGCGTAGCGGACCGTCAGGTACTTGTCGGGCAGGACCGTCAGGGTCGGCAGGGCGGCGCCGTCCTCCCAGACGACGTCGGCCGCGGACTCCGGGGTGGTCGTCTCGTCGCTCACTCGCCCGCTCCTCGCACGATGTTGGTCCAGACCCCGGTGGAGACGACCTCGCCGGCCGCGTCGGTCGTCGTCGCCCCGAAGACGTAGTAGGTGAGGTCGGCCGTCTCGACGTGCCGGACCTCGTCGAGGCTCATCACCGTCGAGACCTCCTCGCCGGCCACCAGGACGCGCTCCCACGAGAACTCCTGGGCGCCGTGCACGAGGCGGTCCATGTCGATGCCGACCTCGGGGTCGAACATCGCGGTGCCGATCGCCTCGGCGGAGTAGACGACCACGAACATCGGGGGCGCGACGACGTCCTCGAAGCCGGCGGCGCGGGCCGCGGCGACGTCGTGGTGCAGGGGGTTGGTCTCCCCCACCGCGCGGGCGTACTCGCGGATCTTCTCCCGTCCGAGCACGTAGTCGACGGGTGCGTACTGCTTGCCCACGGGGGCGATGGTCTCTGGCACGTCGGGCTCGTCTCCGGCTTCGGTTCCCCGCCGGCGGGCCCGCCAGGGCACGGCCGACGGACGACCGGGCGATCGTATCCATGCGCCGGCGGGCTGCCCATCCCGCACCCGTCGGGTCCGTCCCGGGACCTCCCCGATGCGGCCGGGCCCCGCGGGGCCCCAGGATCCCGCGGGATGCTGCGATCCCCCGCGCGCCCGCCGACCACGACCGCACGCCCCGGTGACGCACGCCGTCGGGTCGATGCGACACCATGCGCGGTCGTGCCCGCGCCTTCCCCCGCCCGCCGCGCCCTGCTCCCGCTGGTCGTGACGGTCCTCCTCGCCGGCGCACCGTCCGTGGCCGGCGCCGCGGGGACCACGGGCGACCCGTCACCGGCCGGGGCCGCCGCGGAGCTCGACGCCCCGCCCGCCGCCGGTGGCGCCGCGTCGACGCGCTCGGAGATCGACCCGACCGAGCCGAGCGCGCCGGGGACGGCCGACCCGAACGCGCTGGCGACCGGTGAGCAGCGCCTGCAGGCCGCGGACCCGGGAGACCTCTGGGCCGTCGCCGACGCCGCGACCACCCCGATCGACGGGCTCTGGAACGCCGACCAGGGCGCCTACGTCGTCGCGGGCGTCGCCCGGGCCCGCCTGAACGCGGAGATGCTGCTCGTCCACTCCTACGCCGCGCTGGCGGGTCGGACCGGGCCCGACGCCCACCCGGAGCGCGTCGAGGCGCTCGTCCGGCTGCTGACCGGCCCGATGTACGTGCCGACGCTCGACGGCAAGGTCGCCCCGGCCCCGGCGCCCGGCCACAGCGTCACGATCCACGCGCCGGGCTTCGCCGACCCCGTCGGCGGCCTGACGTCGATGCACCAGGCGCTCGACGCCGTCGCCGCCCGCGCGCTCGCCACCGCGTGGCGGGCCCGCGACATCGTCGGGCTGTCCCAGGAGTCCCGGGACCTCATCGTCGACCGGGTGCGCTCCGTCGCCCGCTCGCCGTTCTGGCGCTCGCCGGCCCGGCTGCTGAACCAGATCAACTGGAGCGCCGACCTCTACGCCGCCGACGCGACGGTCACCGGCGACCCGACGCTGCTGCGCCGCGACTACCGCGACCAGCTGATCTGGTTCGCCGACCACGCCGAGAAGGCGGCGTACCCCGGGGGCTCGCCGAACCTCGGCTCCGGCCTGGCCTTCCACTACCTGCCGCAGCGCGCCGCGAGCAACGCGACCAACCGGTCCGACACCACCGAGTACGCGAACATCACGCTCGGCGCCCTGGCCTACCTCGACCAGGCCCGCAAGGCCGGGATGGGACAGCTGCCCAAGCGCACCCGGGACCTGCTGCGCGCGTGGGTCCGGCGCACCGCCTGGGGCGACTGGACCGCCAGCGGCTACCTGAACTGGGACTCCGGCAAGGGCGTCTCGCGACTGCACCTGACGCAGTACTGGCTGCTCGCGCTACGGGGCTTCGCCGCCGGCACCGAGGGATCGACCGCGCAGGCGTACCTGCCCGCGCAGCAGGCGACGACCCGCTGGCTCGTCCGCCGCGCGGTGGCCACCTACCAGGAGCGCGCCGCCGCGGCGAACTCCGTGGTGCTGCCCGCGACCGCGTTCGGGCTGTCCGGCGGACCGCTGGTGACCCCGACGTTCGACGGCCTGACGGGCACGGCGCGCTTCGCGTCGACCCTGGCGGAGATGGCCGACCGCGGGCTCGCGAGCCCCGAGGACTCCGGCGCCGACGACGAGCCGCTGCCCGACGCGTTCACCAACGACGCCGACATCGGCCGCACCGCGGTGACGACGTCGCGGTTCGCCACGGCGTTCCTGCGGCCGTGGGCGCCGCTGAAGGCCGGAGGCCTCGAGCCCGCGCGACTGGTGGACTCGCGGGGCCGCGCGCTGACCGGGATCGGCGGCAGCAACGCCGGCGCGCTCGGCCTGCGGCTGCTCAGCGGCGGCCGCACGCTCATCGAGACGCAGCGCGGCGTCTACAAGAGCACCCAGAGCGTCGCCCAGCCGCGCAAGTCCCAGCGGGACGTCGCGCGCACGCTGACCGCCCCGCTGGGCGTCAGCGGGGGCGAGAGGTCCCAGGGCCTCGACGTGACCGTCCGCCACCGCGTGTCGGCGTCGAACATCCGCACGACCTACGTCGTCCGGAACACCCGCAAGACGTCCGTCGTCGCCGAGCTGCGGGTCCCGACCTACGGCGTCGGCGACACCGGCTCGCTGCACGTCGGCCAGCGGATCGGCCCGGCCGCCCTGCAGCGCCTGATGACCGTGCGGGCCCCGTCCGGTGGCCGCTTCCAGCTGCGCTTCTCCGGCCTGCCGGCGCGGGCCCAGGGCACCGTCGTAGCGGTGCCGTCGCAGCCCGGCAACCCGACCCCGGGCCCGGAGCTCGTCGTGAAGGTGACCCTGCCGGCGAAGAAGACGACCACGATCGAGCGGCTGCTCGTCGTGCCGTACGCGGGCTGACGGGGCGCGCGGGGCACGGCGAGGCGGCGCGGGGAGGCGGCGCGGCGCGGCGCTGGGTCGCCGCGTCGGATTCTGGACCGTGGAGGTCCCGAAGTCGATGGGTCCGGGGCGGCGCGCGGCGGCCCGCCGAGGTCGGCTCGGGTTCTGGACCGTGGGGGTTCCCAAGTCGATGCGACCAGGGCGCGCCGGCCGACCCACCAGGGTCGCCTCGGGTTCTGGACCGCAGAGGTACCGAGGTCGATGCGATCCGGGCGCGCGTCGGCCGGCGTCAGACGATCGTCGCGACCGAGCCGCCGTCCGTCGACCACGCGGCGCCCGTGACGAAGCCGGCCCGGGGCGAGGCCAGGAGGGTCACGACATCGGCGATCTCGTCCGGCGTGCCGAAGCGGCCGAGCGGGACGCGGGCGCGCGAGCCGGCCAGCGCCTCCTCCTTCGTCGTGCCGCGACGGGCGGCCGCCTGCTCGGCCAGGCCGCCGGGCGCGAGCCACAGCTCGCTGTCGATCGGGCCGGGGGCGATGGCGTTCACCCGAACCCCGCGGGGCGCCAGCTGCTGGGCCCAGGCACGGGAGAGCGAGAGCTGCGCGGCCTTGCCCACCGAGTAGGCCATGTTGCTCGCCGACGGGCGCTTGCCCGACGACGACGAGACCAGGACGGCGCGGCCGCCGCCGGGGGCCGTGGCCAGGTCGTCCTGGGCCGCGAGCAGGAGCGCGTTGGGACCGAGGACGTTGATGCGCCACTGGAGGTCCCAGTCCTCGGGCGTCAGCTCCTCGGGCGGCGCGTCGCGGCTGGTGCCCGCGGCCAGGACGAGGGCGTCGAGGCGGCCGTGGGCGTCGCGGCAGGCGGCCGCGATCGTCGCGCCGGCCTGCGGGTCCCCCGCGTCCGCCGACAGCGTGGCGTGCGGCCCGCCGGGGAGCTCCGCGAGCGTCCGCGCGAGCCCCTCTTCGCCGCGCGCGACCAGCAGCAGCCGGGCGCCCTCGGCGGCGAGCTGCCCCGCGACCGCGCGACCGATCCCGCTGGTGGCGCCGGTGACGACGATCGCGTGGCCGGTCAGTCCGAGGTCCATGGGCGCATCGTCCCAAGCGGGGACGTCGGCGCGACGGTCAGACCGGCCGCACCAGCACCCGGGCGACGCGGTGGTCCGCGTCCTTCTCCAGGATCACGTCGGCGTGGGCGCGCGTCGGCAGGACGTGGTCGCGGACGTTCGGGGCGTTGGTCTCCGCCCACACCCGGAGCGCCAGGGCGTCGGCGTCGGCGTCCGGCATGTCGGCGATCTGGTGCAGGAGCGCTCCGGGGTCGTCGGCGGCCGCCACCCGCCAGGCGTGGAAGCGGTCGAGGTACCAGGCGCGCGCGGCGTCCTCGGTGGCGTCGACGTAGACCCCGAGGTCCACCAGGTCGCGCACGCCGGGATCGCCGTCGGGGCCGGGTCCCGCGAGCGCCCGCAGGCCCTCGAGGACCAGGACCGCCGGCCGGTCGATGGTCCGCGGCTCGGGCTCGCGGTCCTGCAGCCGGTGCGAGTAGACGGGCACCTCGAGCGTCCCGTCGCCCGCCCGGACGGCCTGCAGCAGGGCCCGCAGCGCCGGGACGTCGTAGCTCTCCGGGAAGCCCTTGCGCGCGGTCAGCCCGCGGCGCTCCAGTTCCGCGTTGCTGTGGAGGTAGCCGTCCGTGCTGACGTGCTCGACGGGTCCGATTCCCCGGGCGCGCAGCTCGGCGACGAGCGCACGGGCCACGGTGCTCTTGCCGGCCGCCACGCCGCCGGCGACGGCCACCACCCAGCCGCGGGCGGACGCGCCGCCGCGGACGAGCGCGTCGTCCAGCGCGCCGAGGCCCGCCCGGCCGTCGAGGTCCTGCTCGCGGCGGCGCGCGGCGAGGGCGGCCAGCGGGGCGAGGACCTCGACCCGCTCCCGCGCGTCGACCTCCCCGTCGCCCGCCCAGCTCGCGGGATCGGCCGGGGCCTCCGTCGCGGCCGCTCCCGCTGGCGGGACGGCCCCGGGGGCTCTGCCGTCGCCGGCGGCGGCCAGCCGGGCCCACCGCTCACGGTCGACGGCGACGAAGGGCTGGTCGTCGGGGGACACGGCCGCCACGCTAGCGGCTCCCCCCGAGGGCGTCGCGGCTCAGGCGTCGCCGAGCTCCAGCACCGCGAGGAAGGCCTCCTGCGGCACCTCGACGTTGCCGACCTGCTTCATCCGCTTCTTGCCGACCTTCTGCTTCTGCAGCAGCTTCTTCTTGCGCGAGATGTCGCCGCCGTAGAGCTTCTCGGTGACGTCCTTGCGGTACGCCTTGACGGTCTCGCGGGAGACGACGCGAGCGCCGATGGCGGCCTGGATCGGCACGTCGTACTGCTGACGCGGGATCTTCTCCTTGAGCTTCTCCGTGAACTTCTTGCCCATCTCCTGCGCCTTCGTGCGGTGCACGAGCAGCGAGAGGGCGTCGACGGGCTCGCCGGAGAGCAGGATGTCGAGCTTGACGAGGTCGCTGACGCGCAGGCCGATCGGCTCGTAGTCGAACGACGCGTAGCCGCGGGTGCGCGACTTCAACTGGTCGAAGAAGTCCAGGACGATCTCGACGAGCGGGACGTCGTAGGTCAGCTGCACGCGGTCGGCGGAGATGTACTGCATCCCCTGGTGCTCGCCGCGCTTCTCCTGGCACAGCTCCATCGTCGTGCCGACGTACTCGGTCGGCGTGAGGACGTTGAGCTTGACGAACGGCTCGCGGACCTCCTTGATGAAGGTCGGGTCCGGGTACGCCGACGGGCTGTGGATCTCCTGGATCGTGCCGTCCTGGAGGTGCAGCTCGAAGCCCACCGAGGGCATCGTCGCGATGAGGTCGAGGTCGTACTCGCGCTCGAGGCGCTCGCGGACGATGTCCATGTGCAGCAGACCGAGGAAGCCGATGCGGAAGCCGAAGCCCAGCGCGTCGGACGTCTCGGGCTCCCACGCCAGCGCGGCGTCGTTGAGCGACAGCTTCTCCAGCGCATCGCGCATGTCCGGGTACTGCGCGTTGTCCGTCGGGAAGAGGCCGCAGAAGACCATCGGCAGGATCTCGCGGTAGCCCGGGAGCGCCTCCTCGGCGGGGACGAGCTTCTCGCCCGCGCCACGCACGCCCGGCCGGTGGGTCAGCGTGTCGCCGACCCGCAGCAGCATGACGTCCTTGATGCCCGTGATGACGTAGCCGACCTCGCCGGGGCCGAGCTCGTTGATCGGCACCATCTGCGGCGAGAAGATGCCGAGCTCGTCGACGTCGGCCTCGGTCTCGGCCGCCATCGCGGTGATCTTGTCGCCCTTCTTGAACACGCCGTCGACCACCCGGATGTAGGCGACGACGCCGCGGTACTGGTCGAACTCGGAGTCGAAGATCAGCGCGCGGGCCGGCGCGTCGCGGTCGCCGCCCGGCGCCGGGACGGTCTGGACGAGGCGGTTGAGCACCGCGTCGACGCCCTCGCCGGTCTTGCCGGAGATCCGCAGGATCGAGTCGGCGTCGTCGCCGAGCAGCTCCGCGACCTCCGCGCCGACGCGCTCGGGCTCGGCGCCCGGCAGGTCGATCTTGTTGAGGCAGGGGATGATCTCGAGCCCCGCCTCGACGGCGAGGTACGTGTTGGCGAGCGTCTGCGCCTCGACGCCCTGCGACGCGTCGACGACGAGCAGCGCGCCCTCGCACGCCTGCAGCGAGCGGGAGACCTCGTACGTGAAATCGACGTGCCCGGGGGTGTCGATCAGGTGGAACATGTACGTCTCGCCGTCGTCGGCGTCGAAGTACACGCGCACCGCCTGCGACTTGATCGTGATGCCCCGCTCGCGCTCCAGCTCCATGGAGTCCAGGAGCTGGTCCTGCATGTCGCGGTCGGCGACGGTGTCGGTCAGCTCGAGGATGCGGTCCGCCAGCGTCGACTTGCCGTGGTCGATGTGGGCGATGATCGAGAAGTTGCGGATCTTGGACTGGTCGGCCATCAGGAACGACACAGGGTACGGGTGTCGGGGCGCAGGGCCCGCCGTGGCCCCGCGACGTGGTCCGCCACGGCGGCCGGTGGCGCCCCGCGGGCACCACCAGCGCGCGGCCGTCCGGCCCCCGAATCAGCCTTCCGCGGCCTCGGCCAGCGCCTTGAGGCGGCCGAGCCGGGCGTCCCAGGCCTCGGCGAGCGCGTCGAGCCGGCGGCCGGCGTCCCGCAGCGGCCGCGGGTCCACCCGGTAGCGGACCTCGCGGCCGACCTTGCGGGCACCCACGAGGCCCGCTCGGTCGAGGACGCCGAGGTGCTTGGTCACCGCCACGCGGCTGACGGGCAGCGACGCGGCGAGCGTCGTCGCCGTGCCCTCTCCCGCCTCGCCGAGCAGCCGGAGGACCTCCCAGCGGGTCGGGTCGGCGAGAGCGGCGAGCACGTCGGCGGGCGGCCCCTCGGCGAGCGCGGGGCTCATGCGGCGACGCGCGTGGCGTACTCCTGCAGCTCGCCGAGCTCGGCGGCCCAGCCGCGGACGTTGCCGTCGAACGCCGTCGTGCGGATGTCGTCGTCGGTCACGAGGCTCGCGAAGCCGCTCTCGACCAGTCGCAGGAGCGTCGCCGAGCCCCGCGGCTCCAGCGTGAACTCGACGAGCGTGGAGTAGCCGTCCTCGGGCTCCTCGCGCCACTTCGGCCCGTACGCGTTCCAGCGGTACGAGAAGCGGGTGTGGGGCTCGACCGTGACGATGCGCCCGATCGACGTGCCGTGCTCCTTCCACGTGAGGCGGTAGAGCCCGCCCGGGCGCAGCTCGATCTCGGCGCCCACGTCGCCGAACCACGTGCCGACGTGCTCGGACTCGGTGATGAGCGCCCAGACGCGCTCGGCGGGGGCCTCGATGACGAGCTCGCGCTCGATGACGTCGGCGACCATGGTGCTGTCCTCTCTTCGGGTGACGAGGCGGGTGATGCCGCCCCCATGTGTCACCGTAGGGTTGCACGTTCTGGAGGAATGCGCAACCTTGGAGTTACGCGTTTCGCACGGCGGGCCGGGAGTGAGGCGGGCCGCGGAGGGCGCAGGGGCCCCTGGTCGCCATTCGTTCGTTCCCACCACCCCAATGGCGACCACCCCGTCGCCGCCCGCCGCCTGGTCGCCATTCGCTCCTCTCCACCGCCCGAACGACGACCACCCCGCCACCGCCCGCCGCCCGGTCGCCATTCGTTCGTCCCCACCGCCCGAACGACGACCACCCCGTCGCCGCCCACGCGCCAACTTGGTCGGAACCGGGCCACCGCGGGCATAGGGTCGGCACATGGCCCTCCACCAGCCCAGCCGCAGCGGCTCCTCCCGCCGGCCGACGCTCGCCCCGAACCCGCTGCACCGGCCGGGCGCGGCACCCGTCCCCCGCGACGCGCTGCCGTCGGGGTCGATGGATCCGCGGGCCGCCCAGCGGATCGTCCTGGACGAGCTGCTGCTCGACGGCAACGCCCGGCTGAACCTCGCGACGTTCGTGACGACGTGGATGGAGCCGGAGGCCGAGGCGCTGATGGCGTCGGTCTTCGACAAGAACATGATCGACAAGGACGAGTACCCGCAGACCGCGGAGCTCGAGGCCCGCTGCGTCGCGATGCTCGGCGGTTTGTGGCACGCGCCGCGCAAGGACGGCGGCTCGACCGGCGACGCCGAGAGGACGGCCGGCGCGACCACGGCGGTCGGCTGCTCGACGACGGGCTCCAGCGAGGCGGCGATGCTCGCCGGCCTGGCCCTGAAGCGCCGCTGGGAGGCGAAGCGCCGCGCCGCCGGCGAGCCGACCGACCGGCCGAACATCGTCATGGGCGCCAACGTCCAGGTCTGCTGGGACAAGTTCGCGCGCTACTGGGACGTCGAGCCGCGCCTGGTGCCGATGGAGGGCGAGCGCTTCCACCTGGACGCGCCGACGGCGGTCGCGCAGTGCGACGAGCGGACGATCGGCGTCGTCGGGATCCTCGGCTCGACGTTCGACGGCTCCTACGAGCCGATCGCCGACATCGCCGCCGCGCTCGACGACCTCCAGGAGCGGACCGGCCTCGACGTCCCGCTCCACGTCGACGCCGCGTCGGGCGGGTTCATCGCGCCGTTCCTCGACGAGGACCTGGTCTGGGACTTCCGGCTCCCCCGCGTCGCGTCGATCAACGCGTCGGGCCACAAGTTCGGGCTCGTCTACCCCGGCGTCGGCTGGGCGCTCTGGCGCGACGAGGAGGCGCTGCCCGAGGAGCTCGTCTTCCACGTCAGCTACCTCGGCGGCGACATGCCGACGTTCGCGCTGAACTTCTCGCGGCCGGGCGCGCAGGTCGTCGCGCAGTACTTCCAGTTCCTGCGCCTGGGGATGGACGGCTACCGGCGCGTCCAGCAGGGCTCGCGCGACACCGCGATGCGGCTGGCGGACGGGCTCGAGGCCACGGGCGCCTTCCGGGCGCTGACCCGCGGCGACGAGCTGCCGGTCTTCGCGGTCACGCTCGCCGACGACGTCGACCAGTTCTCCGTCTACGACGTGTCCGCGACCCTGCGCGAGCGCGGCTGGCTCGTCCCGGCCTACCCGTTCGTCGAGGCTCGCGACGACCTCCACGTCCTGCGCGTCGTCGTCCGCAACGGCTTCAGCGACGACCTCGGCGACCTGCTGCTGGCGGACGTCGACCGAGCGCTGCACCGCCTGGGCAAGCAGTCGGCGCCGCTGCGCGGGGTCGAGCACGCGGACTTCTCGCACGGTACGCCGAAGCGCGGGGTGCGAACGGACTGAGGGCGTGGTCGGTCCGCCGGGAGGACGGCCACGCCCTCGGCATCCGTGGCGCGCCGCACCCGACGGTCGAAGCCGGCGGCCGACCATCCGTTCCGTCCCGGATCCCGCCCTGCGATCCTCCGCCGATGGGGCTGCACAGCCGCCGCGAGCGGGAGGCGATCATGCGCGAGATCCGCCTGCGCCGCGACGGCGCGTCCCAGGCGTTCCTGCGCGAGGTCCGGCTCCCCGACGACGTGCCCGACGAGGACCTCGGCCACGCCGCGGACGTGCCGGCGGCGCGGGCGCTGCGCGACGGGCTGGCGCTGCACCCGAAGGTGACGTTCCTCGTCGGGGAGAACGGCGCCGGCAAGTCGACGGTGCTGGAGGCGATCGCCGTCGCCTGCGGGATGAACGCCGAGGGCGGCGGCCGCCACCTGCGCCACGCCACGCGGGAGTCGCACTCGCCGCTGGGCGGCCACCTGCGGGTCAGCCGCGGCGCACGGATCCCGCGCGACGACTTCTTCCTGCGCGCCGAGAGCCTCTTCACCGTCGCCACGGCGCTGGACGAGATGGCGGAGGAGCAGCCCGACCAGGCCGACCGGATCCTGGCGCCCTACGGCGGCCGGTCGCTCCACGAGCGCTCCCACGGCGAGTCGTTCGTCGCGCTCCTGGAGCACCGCTTCGGGCCCGACGGGCTGTACCTGCTGGACGAGCCGGAGTCGGCGCTGTCGCCGGCGAACGTCCTGGTCCTCGCCGAGCGGATCGTCGCGCTGGCCGCCGACGGGGCCCAGTTCGTGATCGCCACCCACTCGCCGCTGCTGCTGCCGGCCGTCCCGGACGCACGGGTCGTGCGCTGCGACGCCGACGGCCTGCACACGATCACGGCGGACGAGGCCCCGGCGGTCGTGCTGACGCGGCGGTTCCTGGCGGACCCGAAGGCGTACCTGCGGCCGCTGCTGGCGGAGGAGGCGGTGGACGATGGCGGGGCGGCAGAGGCGGGCGACGGCACAGTCGCAGAGGCGGGCGGTCGAACGGACGACGGCACGTCGCCCCCGGCGGAGGCGCCATCCGGCGGCGGGACGACGGCCGGGGAGGGGGCGACGACCGGTGCGGTCGGGGACGACGCGACCGGCCCGTCCGCCGCCCCCTCGGGCCCCGGCGGGGGCTTCGTGCGGGAGCTCTGCATGGCCCCGGGCGGCACGGGGGCGCGGATCCGCGACGAGGTCCACGCGCCATGGATCGAGGAGGCGGTGAAGGCGGGGGTCGCGCTGCACCGGGCGGTGACGTTCCTCGTCGGCGAGAACGGCTCGGGCAAGTCCACGCTGGCCGAGGGGATCGCTCTCGCGATGAAGATCAACCCGGAGGGCGGCGGCTCGGACTGGTGGTTCCGGACGCGGTCCTCGCACAGCTCCCTCGGCGCCAAGATGCTCGTCGTCCGCGGCCGTCGCGACCCGCCGCTGAACCGGTTCTTCCTGCGCGCCGAGAGCGTCTTCACCCTCGCCACGGCGATCGAGCAGGGCCTGAACGTCCCCGAGGGCGGCCTCGAGCCCTACGGCGACGTCTCGCTCCACGAGCAGTCGCACGGCGAGTCGTTCCTCGCCCTCGTGATGCACCGCCTGGGCCCGAACGGCTTCTTCGTGCTCGACGAGCCGGAGGCCGCGCTCTCGCCGCAGAGCGAGCTCGCGCTCCTGCGGCGGATCCACGACCTCGTCCTGGAGGGCGGCCAGCTGGTGATCGCGACCCACTCGCCGCTGCTGCTCGCCTACCCGCACGCCACGATCCTGCGCTGCGACCGCTCGGGCGTGGCGCCGGTGTCCTACGACGAGGCCGGGCCGGTGGTGCGGACGCGGGCGCTGCTGCGGGGCGCCGGCAGGGCCGGCGGGGCCCACGGGTAGGCGCCGGGCCCGCGGCGCGTTCAGGCCGAGACGGACGGGTCGTCCGGCCCGGGGTCGGCCACGGGCGTCGGGGGCGTGGTCGTGTCGGGGTCCTCGTCGGCGTCGCCCTTCGGCGGGTCCGGCGTCGTGCGGGTGCCGGCGTCGTCGTGGTGCCCGGGCCGCTCGGAGGTCTCCCCCGTGTGGCGGTTGGGCAGCGGCACCTCGCGTCCGGTGTCGGGCGTGGGGACCTCGGGGCGCGCGTCGGGTTCGACGGGGTCCGCGGGGATGCTGTCGGCGGTCATCGCCGGCGGCTACCCGGCGGGCGAGCGACCGAACCCGCGTCGCGGGCCCGTCCGTCGAACGATGCGGATCGGTGCCGTGGGGCGGGATGTTCCTGCGGCAGTCCCAGCGGTCCGGCCGACCGATGTGGATCGGTGCCGTGGGGCCGGACGTTCCTGCGGCACTCCCGGCAGCCGGGGCGACCGACGCGGATTCGTCCCGACGGGCGGCACGTTCCTGCGGCAGTCCCCGCCGTCCGGCCGACCAACGCGCCTCCGCACCCCGCGACCGCCCGCCCGGTCCTCAGTCGCGCCGCTTGCGCCGCCCGCGCTTCGGCGCCGGGCCGCCCTCGCGGCGACGGCGCTCGCGCTCGGCGATCCGTTCCAGCGCGGCCTCGCGAGCCTCGATCATCTGGCGCGCCTCGGCGCGCTGCGCCGCGCGGGCCTGCTGCGCCGGCGTCAGGCCGCCCTCGGCGCGGTCGACCCCGTAGGCCTCCAGGCGCGAGCGGCCGACCTGCTCGTCCCACGACTGGGCGGAGTACGGGTCGGCCTCGTCGGCGTGCTCGACGCCCGGCCACGGCACGTCGAGGGTCTCGCCGCCGCGCTGGCCGATCGTCGGCCAGTCCTCGGCCGCGTCGTAGAGACCCGGGCCGGTCGGGTCCGGCGCCGGTCCACGGGTGGTCCCGTCGCGGGTGGCCCCGGTCCGGGTCGTCCCGTCGCGCGTCGTCAGGCCGTCGGTCGTCGCGCCCCGCGACGCCGCGCCGGACCCGCGCGGAGCCGACCCCACGCCGGAGCCACGCGGCGCGGCCCCCGCGCCCGGGCCGCCGCCGCGCCGCGTGCTGGCCCCGGCACCTCGGCGCACCGGACCCGCCGGACCCGCGACGCCGGGTACCGCCACCGCGACCGCGGGACCCGCCGGCACCATCCCGACGAGCAGCCGCGACAGGCCGATCGCCAGGGCCGTCGGCAGGCGCAGGGGCCACGCCAGCACGGTCAGGATGCCCTCCAGGACGCCGCCCAGCCGCCGAGCGCCGCGGCCGGAGCCGGCCGACACGAGCGACCGCACGCCCGGGAGCCGCAGCAGCGGGCCGCGCAGGCGGGCCCCGAGGCGGACGAAGCGGGCGCCGGCCGTCTCGAGCTCGCGCAGCCCGAGGTCGCGGGCGAGCCCGACGTAGACGACGCCGCCGGCGAGGATCGCGATCCCGAGGTAGCCCATCGTCACGATCGACGAGGCCGCGCCGTCGGAGAGCGCGTCCGTGGCGATCTGGCCGATCAGGACGACGCCGGTGGCCGCGAGCACGGCCAGCAAGGAGGCGACCAGCACCTGCAGCAGCGAGCGCAGGACGGGGAGCAGGCCGAGCGGGCCGCCCGTCTCCTTGCGCAGCAGACGGATCTGCAGGCCGACGAGCACGACGTTGCCGACGAACGTGCCGATGACGATGCCGGCGATCCCCAGCGGCCGGTAGAGCGCGACGGAGACCGCGACGTTGGCGACGAGGCTGCCCATCGCCAGGCCGGTGTTCGCCCACGGGCGCTGCAGGGCGAAGAACGTGCGCGACAGCAACAGGCTGACGCCGTTGAGCGCCAGGCTGATGCCGAGCCAGACCAGCGCGGTGGTCGCGGTGTCGGTGTTCTCGTCCGTCCACTTGCCGCGCTGGAAGAGCGTCTCGATGATGTCGTGGGAGACGACCGGGCTCGCGAACAGCAGGCCGACCGGGACGAGCAGCACGAGGATCTGCGCCATCCCGCTGCCCAGGAGCCCGCGGAGCTGGGCGTCGTCGCCGCGCGCCACCGCGCGGCTGAGGACCGGGAACAGCACGGTCACGATCGCGACGCTGAAGATGCCCTGCGGCAGCATGTAGAGGCGGAACGCGGCCTCGATCGCGCGCGGCCCGTCGTCGGAGACGTGCGACGCCAGGATCGAGTCGATCAGGGCGCTGAAGTTGATGAGGCCGAGGCTGATCGCGACCGGGATCATCAGGACCAGGACCTGGCGCAGCCGGGGATCGTGGATGTCGACCTTCGGCACCAATCGGATGCCGTATCGACGCAGCACGGGGACCGCCATCAGCAGCTGCGCGACGGTGCCGACGAGGATGCCGACCGCCTGCGCGTAGATCCCGTGCGGGGACCCCGTCCCGCCGAACGCCGGCAGCAGCGCCAGGTTCACGACGATGATCACGAAGTTCCAGACCAGCGGCGAGAGCGCCGGGATCGTGAAGTGGTCGTACGCGTTCAGCGCGCCGACGAACAGGCCGTTGAGGCCCAGCAGGAGCACCGTCGGCAGCATCACCTGCGACAGGCCGACGGTCAGGCCGTTGCCGCCCGACCCCAGGTCCCGCGTGACCTCGTCGCCGACGAACAGCGGCATGTAGAGCGGCGCCGTCAGCATCGCGACGCCCACCAGCAGCGTCAGGCCCGCCAGCAGCACCCAGAAGAGCGTCGAGAGGAGCAGCAGCGCCTCGCGTTTCCTCTTCTTCTCCAAGAGCTCGGTGAAGACCGGCACGAACGCGGCCGACAGGGCCATGTCCGCGAACAGCGCGCGCAGCAGGTTCGGGACCGCGAAGGCGATCGTGAACGCCGACGCCGCGCCGCCCGCGCCGTACAGCGCGTTGGAGAAGATCTCGCGGATCAGGCCCGCGACGCGCGAGAGCCCGGTCGCGACCGAGAAGATGATCGTGTTGCGCGCGCGACCCTCGGCGCTCCCGGTGCCCTCCGGGATCACGCCCTCCGCGCCGCCCCCCTCGGGGTCCGGATCGCCCGGGACCGCGGCGTGGGGTCGTTGACGGGACGGGGACACCGGTGCGGCATCCTATGCCCCGGACCGGCCGCTCGGCACCCCTGTCGCCCGGCGTGCGCCGCGGCCCCGCCGCGTCGTGCCGGCCGACGGTCCGCCGCGCGCGGGCACGGGACGTCGCCGCCGGGCCGCGGCCGCCCGACCCCCGGCACGCACGAACCAGGGGGGCGGCGCTACTATCCCGGGTCGGCTTATGGCAAACATCGCATCGCAGAAGAAGCGCATCCTCCGTACCGAGCGCGAGCGCCTCGAGAACCGGCGTTACACGTCGGCCCTCAAGACGCAGCTCCGCACCCTGGAGGCCGCCGTGAAGGCCGGCGACGCGGCGGAGGTCGAGACCGCCAAGCGCAAGTACACCAGCCTGGTCGGCAAGGCTGTCAAGTCCGGTGCCCTGCACCGCAACACGGGCTCGCGCAAGATCGCGCGCGCCTCCCGCCTGGTCAAGGCCGGCACCGCCGCCTGATCCCCCGCGGGCCGCACGGCCCGCGCGCGGTACCGAAGGACGCCTGACGGCTCGTCGACGACGGGCCGTTTCGTCGTTGTCGGGGTCCCCCACGTCGTCACCGAACGGTCTCGCGATCGCCGCAGGGATCGGTCATCGTCCGACCGGTGTTCCCCGACTGCGCGTCCGTCCTCCCCGACCTCGTCGACGGCACCGGCCTCGCCGCCGTCCCCGGCACGGTCAACTTCCGCTCGATCGGCCCGGTCGACCAGGTGCGCGCGGGCGTCATCTGGCGCTCCGACGGGCTGTCCGACCTGGGCCCCGAGGGTCGCGACGCGCTGAGCGTCCTGGGCATCCGGACGATCGTCGACCTGCGCCAGCGCATCGAGCGCGAGCAGCACCCCGACGACGTCGGCGGCCTCGACGTCGTCGTCCACACCGAGGCCGTCCTCGGCGGCGGCCTGGACGTCGACACGATCAGCGGCATCGACGACCTCTACCGCCGCATCGTCGACGCGCGCGGGGCGCAGCTCACCG
Organism: Patulibacter sp. NPDC049589; assembly: GCF_040675535.1. NCBI lineage: Bacteria > Bacillati > Actinomycetota > Thermoleophilia > Solirubrobacterales > Patulibacteraceae > Patulibacter > Patulibacter sp. NPDC049589. The sequence goes on from NZ_JBFAPC010000008.1 coordinate 57,562, forward strand.
GCGCGGTCCGCGCGCTGGCGGCCCCCGGCGCCCTGCCGGCCGTCGTCCACTGCTCCGCCGGCAAGGACCGGACGGGGCTCGTCGCCGCCCTGGTGCTGTCCGCCGTCGGCGTCCCCGACGACGTGATCGCCGCCGACTACGCCCGGACCGCGGACCTCCTGCGTGGCGAGGCGCTGAAGCAGGTGCACCGGCGGGCGGTCGAGGCGGGGCTCGGCGAGCAGCGGATCGCCGTGGCGCTCACCGCCCCTCCCGCCGCGATGACCGAGGCGCTGCGCAACCTGCAGGACGCCCACGGCGGCGCCGAGGCGTACCTGCGCCGGCACGGGATGCAGGACCCGGAGTTCGAGGCGCTGCGCGCGGCGCTCGCCCTCGGGGGCTGAGGGCTCCGGCGGACGCCCGGACCACCGCGGCAGACCTCCCTGGCCGCTGCGGCGGAGGGTCCCGGCCGTCCACGACGAGGTCCCGGACCGCCGCGCGGACACGTCGGTGGTGGCGCAGCCGCTGAGCGCCCCGTGGACACACCGGTGGTGGTGGCGCAGCCGGTCAGCGGCGCGCTGTCACCGCACCGATGACGCGGATCGCCTCGGTGTCGGGGTCCAGCGTGCTGTCGCCGCGGGCGGCGAGCTCGAGCGTCGCGATGCGGTCCACCGCGGCGGCGAGGGTCGCCGAGCCCGCATCCCGCGCCTCGACGAGGCGGCGGTCGAACTGCCACGGCGACATCCGGACGGCCTTCGAGATCGACTGCCGGTCCTCCCCCGCCTCGAGCCGCCGGGCGAGCTCCAGCGCCTGGCGCATCCGGGACTGCAGGAGCCCCGTCAGTCGCGCGAGCTGCTCGCCCTGCGCCCGCAGCGCCAGGTAGGAGGAGACGGCCGCGTTCCGGTCCCCGGCGACGATCGCGTCGACGAGGCCCCAGACCTGCTGCTCGGCGGCGTCGGCGACCGCGCCCTCGACCTCGGAGGTCGAGATCCGGGCGCCCGGACCGTACTCGAGCGCCAGCTTCTCGAGCTCGCGCTCCAGCCGCACCCGCCGCTCGCCGACCTGCTGGACGAGCGCCTGCGCGCCGGCGCCGTCGAGTTCGATCCCCAACTGCGACGCGCGCTCCTTCGCCCATCGCGGCAGCTGGGCGGACTTCAGCGCGGCCTCGTGGACCTTCGCGCCGCCGAGCTTCTCGACCGCACCGGCCAGCGACGCGGGCACCTGCAGCTTCTTGTCCTCCATCCCGACGAACGCGACCGTGGTCGTCGTCCCGTCCAGGACCTTCAGGACCGGCACGAGCCGCGCGGTGACCTCGTCGTCCTTCCAGCGCTCGACCCCGTCGACGAGGACGAACCGCCGCCCCAGCCCGAGCGTCATCGCCGACAGCGTGTCGGCGATCGCGGCGGGCGTCGAGGCGTCGCCGTCCAGGTGCTCGACGCCCTCGGCGCCGACCTCGGCCTCGGCCGTCGCCTTCAGCCGCGACCGGCGCTCGGCGACGCGGTCGTGGTCGTCGCCGTGGATCAGGTAGGCGGGCAGCCACGCGGTCATCGGGGCCCAGGGTATGGGATCGCGGGAGGGATCCGGTGGGACGGGCGGACGCGCGGCCGGGGCGTAGGCCGGGGCGTCCGGCGGCACGGGAGCGGGTTCGCAGTGGCGGGCCGGAGCCCGATCGCCGGGGTGGTCGTCATTCCCTCGCGTGGAGCGACGGAAGGACGACCACGTCCCGCCCGGCACGGCCGACCTCCGACCTGGTCGTCTTTCCCTCGCGTGGAGCGACGGAAGGACGACCACGTCCCGCCCGCCGGCCGAGCCGTCAGCGCGAGCCGGCGTCGTCGTCCTTCGTCGCCGCGGTCGCGGCCTTCGAGACCGACGTCCGCACGTCGGGGTTGTCGATCTCGTCCAGGCGGTCGGTGAGGTCCGACCACTGCGACCGGCCCAGCGTGGCGGTGACCTGCTCGCCGAGCTTGCCGCCGGCGTCGCCCGCCGCGCGGGGGAAGCCGACGTGGATGTGGTCGGCGTGGTCGTCCATCGCCATCGTCGTCGGGGCGCCGTCGATCGTCATCAGGGAGATGATCTGGTTCGGGGCGGCCGCGCCCTGCAGGCGGAGCACGCGGCGGATCGTCTTCTCGGTGATCGAGCCCGCGCCCTGATGGCCCGCGATCGGCGTGCCGTTCACCGACGAGATGTCGACCGCCGACCCGTACGAGTGCGCCGAGACGTTGCCCGACGTGGTCATCAGGCTGTGCCCGTCGCGCAGGCAGGAGACGCCGATCTTCGTCCCGTCCGCGGTCAGGTACTCGAGCGTCGCCAGCACGCGACGGTCGATCTGGCCGGCGCGGACGTCCTCGCGCCCGCCGGGGTACAGGTCGAGCCGCGGGTTCGTGAGCACGCGCTGCTGCAGCTGCTCCTTGCCGAGCAGCAGCAGCGAGCCGGCGTCGGCGTCCGCCGCGGCCGACGCGTCGCCCGCGGTGGCCAGCCGGCTCGACGCGGCGTGCCCGCCGTCGGCGGTCGCGGAGGCCTCGTCCAGCCGCTGCCAGCCGTCGAGGATCGGCCGCGGGTCGATCCGCGGGCTGTCGCGCCCGGCGGGCCGGACCGCGAACCGCATCGTCGAGGTCCCGGTGTGGCCGAGGACCGTCCCGGCGGTGACCCGGCTGCCGACGTGCAGCGCCGTCAGGCGCAGGTCCGAGCGCTTCAGGCCCTCGCTGCGGACCTGGTACTTCGCGAGGTCGTCCCCGGGCCGGTCGTCGGCGGGCGCCGGCGCGGCGGCCGGCGGCGCGAGGGCCGAGGGGTCCGGGAGCCCGGTGGCGCGCAGGAGGGACTCGGGGGACCACATCCACGAGCCGCTCAGCGGGCGCTGCTGAGCCGGAATGGTCCCCGCGCTCGCCGGGGCGGCCGGGGCGGGGGCGCCGCCGGCGCCCGCCGGGGTCGCGAGGTTGGAGGACGGTGCGGCGGTCGCCGACGGTGCCGCGGTCGCAGGGGTCGACGGAGTCGCGGGGGTCGACGGAGTCGCGAGGGTCGACGGAGTCGCGAGGGTCGACGGGGTCGCGGGGGCCGACGGGGCCGCGGGGGTCGACGGAGTCGCGGAGGCCGACGGGGTCGCGGGGGCCGACGGGGTCGGGGAGGTGGACGACGGTGCGGCGGTCGCCGACGGTGCTGGGGTCGCAGGGGTCGACGGAGTCCCAGGGGCCGAGGGACTCGCAGGGGTCGCCGGCGTCGCCTCGACGCCGCGCGTCGTCCCGGTGGAGACGCCGGATCCGGGCCGCGCCTCGTCCGCCGCCCCTCCACCGCGCCGCTGCCGGCCGGCGGTCGCCGGCTCGGCCGGGGCCGGGTCGGTCGTCGTGGCGGTCCCGCCGCCGGAGACGGTCAGGTCGTCGGAGCGCGCGTCCGGCGTGCTCCCCGCCGCCGGGGGCGCGGCCTTCGCGGACTTCGCGGGCGCGCGCTCGTCGGTCGACGCGTTGCCGTCGGACGCCTTGCGGCGGGCGACGAGGTGCTGGTCCGCGACGTCCGCCAGGTGGGAGTACGCGTAGCGGTTGCCGTAGGCGTCCTTGAGCTCGACCCAGCGGCCGCGGCGCGGGCTGTCGCCGGACGCGACGACGGTGCCGTCCTGGACCGCGGCGACCGGGGCGCCGGCGTCGGCGGTGATCGGGGCCCAGGTGCGGGCGCCGGCCTCGCGGACCTTCGCGTCGGTCGCGGCGACGGGCGGCTGGGCGGCGCTCAGACCCGTCAGCGAGCCGACGACGTCGGTCGGCAGCGCGGCGATCGCCCGGGCGCGCTCCATGACCTCGTCGACGTACCAGTCGGCGTGGTTGTAGGCGAAGATCGCGCGGCGGACGTCCTGCTCGGCGCCGGCGGCCTTCAGGTACCGCGCGGACGCGAAGATCGCGTCGGCCGGGTTGTACGGATCCGCCTTGTGGTCGCCGTTGGCGTCGACGCCGTAGCCCTTCCAGGTCTCGGGCATGAACTGCATCCAGCCCTGGGCGCCCGCCGTGGAGACGTCGAGGTTGCGGCCGTAGTCCGTCTCGACCTCGTTGATCGCGGCGAGGACCTCCCAGCGGACCCCGTACTGCGTGCCCGCGGCCTGGTAGATCGGGAGCAGGAACAGCGGGATCCGGAAGTTCGCCAGCGACGCCTTCGAGACCTTGGCGTCGGGGCTGCCGAGACCGGCGTCGCCGCTCGCGGGTGCGGCGTCGGACCCGGCGTCCTTCCCGTCGGTCGCGGCGGCGGCCTTCCGGTCCGCCTTCGCCTGCCGGGCGTCCTCGCGGTCCTCGCGGCGGGACGTCGCGCGGGCGTCGCGGCGGCGGTCAGCGGCCCGGGCCTCGTCGCGGGCGTCCTGGTCCTCGGGGTGGACGAGTCCGGCCGCGCCGTCCTCGGCGCTGCCGTCGTCCGCGCCGTCCGGCGTGGTGCCGGGGGCGGGCTGGGCTGGCGCCGGGGACGCCGGGGCGGCAGGCGGGGACTCGGCCGGGGCCGCGGGTGTGGGCTGGGCCGGCGCCGCGGGGGCGGGCGCCGCGGGAGCGGGGGCGGCCGGAGGGGGGGCGGCCGGAGCGGGGGCGGCCGGGGCCGGCGCCGCGGGCGCCGGTGTCGTGCCCGCGGCGGGGGCCGGAGCAGCGGGCGCGGGCGCAGGGGTGGTGTCGGCCGCCGGCGTGGCGGGTCTGGCGGGGTCCGCCGTGGCGGCCTGCGCGTCGCCGGTGCTCGTCCGGGGAGCGCCGGTCGGGGTGGTGGTCGCCCGCGAGATCGAGGTGCCGTCGTCCGCCGCGGCTGCGGCGGGCGGAACGGCGAGGACGGCTAGGACCGCGGCGACGGGGAGCGACGAACGCATGAACGCGCCGTCTGCCGCCCGGCGGACCGCACGTATGGTGCACGACCACGCGGTCGTGTCGTTTGATGATTAGCGGGTCGTCGCCAACCCCGGCGTGATGCTCCCCGCGGTCC